>CAXIDD010000264.1:0-7199 GCA_964021975.1 uncultured Saprospirales bacterium
CCTCCTATTCCAGAAAAAAGTGAACCGTGTCTCAAATCCTACAGTATTGGTGAATTAAAGAATGTACTTTGGTCTATTAATGATGAGTATGAGGGAGACTACGCGGCTGGCAAAATGATTTACGAAGCGGCCTTGTGTAGTACTTGCCATAGAATGAATGGAGAAGGTGGCAATTCTGGCCCGGATTTAAGTCAGATCGGAACCCGTTTCAGTAAAGATGCTATACTCATGGCCATCTACAGCCCTAACGATGCTATTTCTGATCAATATGCTTATACCCTTTTTAAAATGAAAAATGGAGAAAATAAAGCCGGAAAAATTCTACAAGAAGATGATAAACAAGTTACCTTACAACCAAGTCCTTATTCAAGTACTTATACGATAAAACTGGAGCAGGATTCTATTGAAAATAGGACTATATCTCCTATATCACCAATGCCTCCAAACTTATTGAATCGATTAAACGAAAAAGAAATTGCTGACTTATTGGCTTTTCTTTCGGCGGGTGGAGACCCTGGACATTCCTTTTATACAGCAGATCTAAAATAATATGTATTACGAAATAAGTGGCCAAGGCCCATCTTTTTGTTTTCAACATGGATTAAGTGCCAATGCTGCCCAATCTAAGGGTACTATAGGTAACTTAACGGATCTCCAACTCGTGGTTGCAGAGGCTCCTGGGCACGGCAAGTCCCCTTTAGCTTCCGATCAAACAGCAAGCTTTGATTTCTTTAGTGAAGGATGGCTTCAACTAATGGATCAATTGGATATTCAAAAAAGTATCTTTGGAGGGATCTCAATGGGATCGGGTATTGCCATCAATCTGGCATTACGTGCACCAGAACGTATTCGTGCATTGATATTGATTCGTCCAGCATGGCTTGATGCAGGTAAGCCTGAAAGCCTTACTATTTTAGCCGATGCTGCTCCTTATTTAAAGCAAGCTAACGGCCAGGCCAATTTCCAAGCTCGACCTGATTTTCAGGCCATTCAACAAGCAGTCCCCAAAGCAGCGGATTCCATCTTGGGCATCTTCGGTCAACATCAACGTCCAGAATTGGATCAGGTGTTGATTGACATGGTTGCGGATCAGCCTTTTGCTAGTATGCAAGACTTGGAAAAGATAGACTGCCCTTGTTTAATTATCGGCAACGATAGTGATCCTTTGCATCCTGTTTTTATGGCAGAAGCCATTCATAAAAAAATTCCTAATAGCCAGTACGAACTGGTTCATTCTAAATACCTCGACCAGAATCAACACCAACAAGAAGTCTCGAATCTAGTCAAAAAATTCATCCAACAGTTATGACCAGTCAGTGGAACGATCAAACCGCAAAAGCTTTTCAAAATGATTTATTAGCCCTACGAGTTTATACTTCTAGACTGTTGGGCAATGACGAAGACCTCGTTATGCATGGAGGTGGCAATACCTCCGTAAAAATCAAAGAACGCAACATCTTTGGAGAAGAAGAAGAAATACTATATGTCAAAGGCAGTGGCTGGGACCTTGGTAGCATTGAAGCACCAGGATTTGCACCAGTAAAAATGGAGCCCCTACTAAAATTGGCCGAACTTAACCAACTTAGTGATATTGAAATGGTCAAGAATCAGCGTATGGCCATGACCAACCCCAATGCGCCTAATCCTTCCGTAGAAACGATTTTGCACGCCTTAATCCCCTATACTTTTGTCGATCATACACATGCTGATGCTGTTGTTACGATTACCAATACGCCAGGTGGACGCAAGCGCATCGAAGAAATCTATGGCCCAAATATGCTGATCGTCCCTTATGTAATGCCTGGCTTTATCCTTGCCAAAAAGATCCGGGAGATGACACAGGGCATTGATTGGGACCAATTAGATGGAATGATTTTAATGAATCATGGTGTGTTTACCTTTCACCAAGATCCAAAAGTCAGTTATGAAAAAATGATACGGATCGTAGCGCAAGCAGAGCAATATTTAAGCTCTAAAGGGGTAAAATCACTTCCGAGTGAAAAAGGAAAAGCAATGCCTACGCTAGAAATGGCGGGGCTAAGGAAAAAATTATCTGAAGTTTGGGGCAAGCCTGTACTAGCTCGATTGGATGCTTCTGGAACAGCCGTAGCTTACAGTCAATTATCTAATGTAGTGGAGATTTCCAATCGGGGCCCACTGACGCCAGATCATATTATACGGACTAAACGAAACCCTTTAATGCTTATCAATGGCGTTGCTAAAGATTTACAAGATTTTGTGAGCAGCTATAAAAATTACTTCGCACAGCACAGTACTGGCGAACAAACCATGCTAGACACAGCGCCACGTTGGGCTGTATGGCCTGGAGTGGGGACCCTTTCTTTTGGTCCTGCACCAAAGCAACTGCGAATAATCGAAGATATCGCTCGGCATACTCAAAAAGCGATTTATCGCGCCCAACAGCTGGGCTCTTGGCAAGCTTTGGGTCCTAAAGATTTGTTCGAAATGGAATATTGGAGTCTAGAACAAGCCAAATTAAAAAAAGCGGGTCAGGCTAAACCTTTGCAAGGGAAAATTGCCTTGGTGAGTGGTGCCGCTAGTGGTATCGGTCAAGCGTGCGTGGAAAGTTTGGTCGCCAATGGCGCCGTCGTTGCAGCCTTGGATATTGCCCCCAATATCACGACTCAGTTTTCCAAACCGGAAATATTGGGCATTCAATGTGACATTACTGATCTTGAAAAAGTCAAACAAGCCATTGAACAAACGGTAGCTCATTTTGGAGGTTTAGATATGTTGGTTAGCAACGCTGGGATCTTCCCAAAAAGTGCTAAGATCAAAGATATAGATGCAGGGCTTTGGGATAAAAGCTTAGAACTTAACTTGAGTAGTCATCAAAGACTTTTACAACTATGTATACCTTACTTAGAACAAGGTTTTGATCCTGCCGTAGTTTTAATTGCTTCTAAAAATGTACCTGCACCAGGGCCAGGAGCAGCGGCTTATTCAGTAGCCAAAGCAGGCCTTACCCAATTAGGTAGAGTTGCGGCTTTAGAGTTAGGAGAAAAAGGTATTCGTGTGAATACCATTCATCCAAACGCCGTTTATGATACCGCAATCTGGACAGAAGAAGTCTTAGAAGCCAGAGCCAAACATTATGGCTTGTCCGTTAAAGAATACAAAACCAACAATGTATTAAAAGTAGAAGTCGCCTCTAAAGATGTAGCAGATTTAACCGTTGCCATGCTTGGACAGACCTTTAGCAAAGTTACCGGAGCCCAAATTCCGATTGATGGAGGTAATGAAAGAGTGATTTAAGCCTATGTTTAAAATTCATAAATCTTTTTGGGTATCCACTTGTTAACCCTAAAAAACTACATGGATCAGACGAATACTTCACCAGCAGCACAACGAAAAAAACTACAACTAGAAGTTTCCTGGTGGTTATTTACCGCCAGTATAGCTTTTTTGGTCATCCTTCCCATTTTATTGAATGTGAAAGGCTATCCTTTTCTATGGTCCAATATCGCTTTCATAGTGGCCTTTATTACCTTGACTAGGTATGTTTTTTTATTAAAATATACTTGGTTTGCCCGACGGGAAGTCTTGAAAATTATTTTCTTTTTCTTATGTATTCCTATCCTATTTTTTACTATTCAGGAAGTGAATTTATTTCAAACTTATCTGGATGAAAATGGTGTGGAGGCCTTGGTAGGACAACAGTTCCCTTATACTAAAAGAGCTGCCCTTGGCAAGTATGTCCATAGTGAAATGTTGCTTTTTGGAATTGGGACCGTGATTGCTGGTGTTGTTTTCCCGTTTAGATTATTGATCTCCGTTTGGCGAGGAAGGAATACGGGTAAGATCTAGTTGGCCTCGCCCCAGAATCACCCCACGCACAATCAACCATTGCGCCAAAAGATAAGTCAACATAATGGAGACTCTAGGCTGCCATAATTCTAAAGTCGGATGAAATTTATTAATAGCAATCAAGCTATCTGATAGGATAAAACAAAGTGCCCCTGCTATTAAATAGAGTCCTGCTTCAGAGCTTACTTTTTTGCGCATGCCGAAGGACATAATCCCCATGGAGCAAATCGTGAGCGCATAGATGGAAACACGGATTTTCAAGTCCGGAGGTATGCCACTCCATAAGAAAGCTAACAAAGAAGCTGCTAAAATCAAAAAGAATAAAATAATGGGTAAGGAAACCTGTATTTTTTTGGAAGGTGGAAAAATCCAAAAACTATAGATGTAGGCTAAATGTGCCAGTAAAAAACTCCCTAGTCCTGCTGCAAAAAACAGCATCCCTTGGCTTTGTTGTTCTACAAAAAGTAAGAGGATATCTCCCAGGCAAGAAAAAGCTAAGGCGAATAGAATCGTTCGATCAAAAGGCTTTTGATTATTCTTAGTAGACCAAAAATAGAAGCTTGCCAAACTCACCATGAGTAATGGTTTGGAAAAATAGATCAACAAGGTGTGATCTAAATATTCAGCCATTAAATTAATGAGCGCTAAAAGAAGAAAGGAAATACGAGCTATTTTTGCTAAAGACAAGCGTTAATTATTAGGATTTGCAGTTGGTTTGTCGTCTTCAATATCGTAAAAATAATTTTCTGACTCCGTTTTTTTACTTAAATTTTCCACACCATCCATCATATCAATAGCGTAGCTCCAGAATTTTTGTATGGGCTCTTTCAACTCACCAGCTACTTCCCAAGCCATGGAGGGATACTCTTTAAGGTAAACATAGGTCCTACTATCTTGGGTTAAATTAGCTTCTGACTCTGGAGATCCAGCGACCACAAAGGATAAAAGAACTGCATAAACCAATACAGCAAAGGAAGCGACTAACGAACCTCCTGCTACCTGATTGATGATATTAATATTAGCGGTCTCCAGTACGCCCTCTAAGCCTCTTGAAATCAATCTTAAAAAGAGCCAGGAAAGGGTCAAAGAAAGGGTAATTCCTGCAATAAACATCAATGGACTGTGCTCATTGGTCACTTCTTTTAAGAAGTTCGTCACTGCTGGAGTAATACGAATAGCTGCTATTACCCCGATGGTAATAGAGAGAATAGAAAAAATGGTTTTAATAATCCCTCTGGAAAAACCAACCATAAATCCTAAGGCGGTCACAATTAAAAGTACTATATCTATCCACATAAGTGTTTATGTACATTTATTAAAAGAACCTGAAACCAATTATAGAATACTATTGATCAGGGACTTGTCGTTTGTAAATATAGTGATTTATTGCGCTAGGTACTATAGGTATAGACAATGTGTTATATTTATTGGACTAAAGTGGGGTTTTTATTGTAATCTTAAATTAAACATTATGAAATTTTCTAGACTCATTTTGCTGTTCGCTTTCATTTGTTCCCTCCAGGCTGTTTCTGCTCAAGAAATGCGACGGGCATTTATTTTGGGAGAGAACGAAGCGCAATATGACCAACTTCGAACCGATTTTGCCCGTACTTACTTGACAGTTTTTGACTATGACCAGGAAAGAGCATTAAGAGAATGGTTTAAATTATTACAAGCCGTGGAAGGATATGGCGAAAAAATCAATTTTGATTTAAACGGTCTTAAATTGTATCTGAATGTATTTTGGAATACAGACGGCAGTATTGCGCATATTGGTATTCTACCGATGCAGAACTCTAAAAATGTAAAGTCAGAAGACGTAGTTGCTTTTTTCTCCAGCTTTATACGACAGTATGTAGCGGATGGGCCTAAGAGCAGTAAAAAGTTTTCTCATTATACTTCTGTATCCTTTCCCACTTTTGCTAAAAAAGCGAGTAATTAGGAAAATAAAAAACGTCCCAAAATTTTAATTAAAATTTTGGGACGTTTTTTATACCACTAAATACACCTCTACTTAATCATGCTCATAAAAGTGCCTACAAACCAATTGGCATCTGACTTCACTAGTGTTTCCAGTGTCGAATCAGCTTTATTGGAAAATAGCTTAATTTCCTTAATCATTTCTACGAATTCCTCCGATGCTGGATCTTCTGATTTCACACTGGACAATTCATCTAAAACACGAATAATCGGTTCTAGTTCTCTTTTCTTGCGCTGAATGATGATGTTTTTCACCACTTCCCACATATCTTTTTCCGCCACAAAAAATTCTTTACGCTCCCCTGGTTTTAGTTCTTTAAAGACCAAACCCCAATCAATGAGGGCACGTAAATTCATATTGGCATTACCTCTGGAAATTTTTAATTCCTCAATAATGTCATCTGCACATAAAGACTGGGGAGAAATCAATAACAAAGCATGAATTTGAGCCATTGTACGGTTGACACCCCAGCTAGATCCTAAAGCGCCCCAAGCTTGTAAAAACTTTTCTTTCCCTTCTTTGAGTTCCATTCAGTCTTTGTTTTTTCTTACTAAAAGTTCTGAAAATTCTTAAGCCTAATAGGAAAAGACCTACTATTGTTTAGAAATTTCGTAATAAAAGCTGCTTGGAGGCAAAGTATTTCATAAAATGCACTATACTTTATAAAAAGGTGGGCGCGTCACCGTAGCTTCAATCGTTTTTCGGCCAAGGACAATCCCAATGCTTGTTCCTGCTTTTGCATAAGCCGTAGCGACATACCCCATCCCGATTGGATGTCCTAATGAAGGTGCCTGCGTACCAGAAGTAACTTTCCCAATTACGGCTTGCGTAATAGGATCTACTATAGCATAATCATGCCGAGGCACCCTACGAGCATCTAAAGTGAAGCCAACCAATTTCCGTTCTGCTCCGGCTGCTTTTTGGGCTTCGAATATTTCTTTACCAAAGAAATCTCCTTTCTTGAATTTGGTAATCCAACCCAGGCCCGCTTCAATTGGAGAAGTGGTATCATCTATATCATTGCCGTAAAGACAATATCCCATCTCCAAACGTAAGGTATCTCTGGCTCCTAATCCAGTTGGTACAATATCAAAGGCTTTACCAGCTTCAAAGACGGCATCCCAAATTGCGGGCATTTTGTCTGCATCTGCATAAATTTCAAAGCCACCAGACCCCGTATAGCCAGTCGCAGAAATGATCACATTATCAAATCCTGCAAATTGTCCCCTTTGGAAGTGGTAAAAAGGAATCTTGCTTAAATCAACTTCCGTTAAAGCCTGCATCGCCTCGACTGCCTTCGGTCCTTGAATGGCTAACAAGCCAGTTTTATCTGAAATGTTAATCAATTGTGTATCAAAGGTATTGGCTGCATTGATCCATTCCCAATCTT
>CAXIDD010000265.1:0-7198 GCA_964021975.1 uncultured Saprospirales bacterium
TCGGTAATTAAAGCTTAAATCAAAACTATCTTGCGCCGTACATCTCGCGCGTTCATCATAGAGGTAAACCCTTTGATCTGTGGTCAATACATCCCCTGGAGAAAACTGTATACCTGTACCATCTAAACCACTTGAATACAACTCACCACCAGTGAGGTCCGTCCCGCTAATGGGTGGTAATATAAAGGTATCACACACAATTTGGTCTGGAATGGGATCAAATTCGGGTTGTGGGATCACCAAAACGGTAAAAAGTAGTTCATCTGGGCAAGACCCAATACGATCGTAAATAAAAAAGGTACTTGAGGTATCAATTAGAGCTCCAGGTAAAATACGACTCCCCTGGCCATCTCGCATGGTATAATAAGCCTGATTCCCAGATAAATTTGTACCGTTAATGTTAGGGAGAAAAATCGTATCACAGACGTCAAAAGCACTCAAACTAGTAAGTTCAGGAGCCAGACGAAAGGTGATGTTAAAAGAGTCTTCACTGACGCAAGTACCCGTCCCTGCCTGTACATACACCTTTACAGTCCCAGGATCTTGCTTGAGACCATCTCCTGGATTGTATTGCGTGCCTTGTCCACCCTTTTCGGAAAAATATCCTATAAAATTACCTGTCCCTTGATAAGGGAGAAAAGCAAAGGTGTCGCAGACGATGGTATCCCGGGCGTTAATCATACCGCTCTCCAGAACCTCCACCTCAAAAGAGACCTCATTGGTACAAGCCCCTTCCTCATCATACATGTAGAAGGTGTTTTGCCCCGTAATGGTCAAAAAATCTCCTGCTAATAGACGGTCTCCTTCTCCATCTGGCTCTGTATAATACGCTTCGTTACCAGTTAAATCAGTGCCGGTAATGCTTGGTAATAGTAAAGAATCACAAGCTTCCGTAGCACCAGTATAAGCATCAATAATGGGTCCGCTATTAATGGTCACTTCAAAGGAAGCTTGACTTAAACAAGTACCCGAACCAGAAGCGATGGTAATGATTTCATCATTTAAGATGATATCTCCTTCATTGAACCCTTGGTAACTAACACCTGCTGGTAAGGCCGGTAAAAGATAAGAGCCACACACTTCCACGTCATCTGGCGCAACCAAGGTCGGCGGATCTTCAATGTTTAATTCTAATTCACCAGCTTCAGACAGACAATTGCCCTGCTGGTAGGCTCCATAGACAATGTCTCCATCATTAGCCAAATAGTTGGTTGGATTAGCGATTGGATTCATCTTTAAAATATCCGTAAACCAAAAAACATCCCCGCTGGCACCATTCTGGATATCATCATCAGCAAGGGTAAGGTCAAAGACACTTGTATTTCCATTACCGCAAGCACTTAAAGAAGCAGAGCCAGCTAAGCCTCCTCCACTGACGGTGCCGGTTACGGTTACAGCATTAGCACAGGGATCAAAAGGGGTGAACGTAAGTGGGTAAGTTCCTGGGTTAAGTCCTACAGTCACCCAACTGGTACCTGCTACCCCATTACCAGACCAAAGTCCGGCAATTCCACTTTGAAAAGGTGTCAAGTTAACTACCTGATCGGTACAGGCATCAATATCGGGTATAGTAGGTTCGATGGTGGTATTCAAAACCTCCACATCACTAATCACATAAGTTTCATTAACGGATTGGTTCCCACCAGTAATCGTGATGCTGACCGTATTAGTACCTGAAGGTAATTGAAGTATCAAATAAGTTTTAGTCCCCGAAGCACCAAAAGGACCATTATAATTATAAATATCTTTTCGAAATAATCCGCCATCTAGAAAAATGCTGATATCCAAAAAATCACCACCTGTTGTCCCAAGCGATTCAAAAATTCCTATTCCAGCCACTGTATATTGTACCCTTACACAAGTAGCAGAAGACACATTGACAGGTCCAATCTCCATGACATTATCGTTGGCACCGTCGAAGCCGGGCGCGCAACCACTACCCTCCATATCATTGATTACAAAATCACCGCCAGAAGCAGCAAAGGTACCGGGCTGGTCACAATCCGTAGTATTAACTACTCGCCAGTTGTTACCAGAAGTAGCGCCATTAGAAGAGAAGTCAGCTCGATAGATGGTCGTTTGAGCCTTTAAAAAGAGGGGAAGACAGCATAAGAGTATTAGGCAACTGTACCAGAGCCAAGGGGGTAAATGCTTTATTTTCATAAGTAAATCAGTCTTGGGTTAACATGAAAAAGTCTTGCAGTTGATTGATGCAAGCATTCAAGTTCAGGGCTTCTTATTCGGGGAGATTAGAATTGTCGTTTAGCTTTCGTTCTTTTTACGAATATAAAATATAAATATTGTTTTAATACCTTTCGGAAAAAGGTTAAATGTAGTATTTTATCTAGGAATAAGCTTGGCAAAGGAAGTTAAATAGACTTTAAGTTTTGCTAAGATAAAAAATGTGTGATACCTTTTATTATAAATAGAAAAGACGTACCTTTGCATCCGCTTTTGAAATAAAAAAGGAAGGAAGGGTACTAAAGCGTACGTTACCAACCATAAAATCAAAGAAATGAACTCGTTAGTTGAATATACCATTCCCATCAAGGGTTTATCAAATGGTATCTATCAATTTGAATATCAAATTGATCGCAATTTTCTGACGCATTTTGAGCAAAGTCCCATTTCACAAGCCAATATTCAAATGAAAGTAGAACTGGAAAAAAAGCCAGGACCTTTCGTTTTGCAATTTGACTTTTCTGGGACTGTTGAAAGCAATTGTGATCGCTGTTTAGCGGTTATCAATTTACCCGTCAGCGGCTCAAATCGTTTGTTGGTTAAAATTTCTGAAGAGATCGAAAGCGAAGACCCGGAAGTCATTTATGTACATCCGGAAGCGATAAAATTAGAATTAGCAGATTTCATCTACGAATTTTTAATTTTATCCATACCTATGATCAAGGTGTACGATTGTGAAAGTGAACCAGAAGCAGCCATACCTTGTGATGATGACATGTTGGACTTATTGTTTGAGCCGGAGGATAGTCCAAAAGAAGAAAAGGAAAGTAACAATCCGGTTTGGGAAGAACTTAAAAAATTTAACGCTAAAAAATAATCTTTAGAAATGGCACATCCTAAGAGTAGAATATCGAAGCAGAGAAAGCGCAAACGTAGAACACACTACAAAGCCAAAACGCCTCATGTTGTTACTTGTGCAGTAACAGGCGAAAAGCACTTACGTCACCGCGCATATACTGATGCGGAAGGTAATTTATATTACCGTGGTAAGTTGTTGGTACAAGCTATTGAAGAGGAAATCTAGGTCCACTTCTGATCAGATTAAAGAAAAGAGCTCCCATCCCGATCGATGTGGAGCTTTTCCTGTTTTGATCTTATAATGGTTTGCTGATTTGTTGGTTTGCTGGTTTATTTTTTATTTATCAGCTTTTCTAATGTTTTTTACAGTGTTGAAAACCATTGTTTTTCATGACAGTTGCTAAGCTAAGAAGTTCGATAATTAATCACTTCTATACTTCACCAACTGAATCCTTGATTTAGGAACATTGTGGTTTATTTCCTATTGATCATATAACTCAATTAAGGTTTCAAATGCCAAAGGTCTTGACTAATATAGTAAATCCTTAGACTTAAAAACCACCAAACCATCATACAAGAAATATGAAAAAAATCATTCAAACCGATCAGGCACCTGCTCCCGTTGGACCGTATAACCAAGCTATTATTCACAATGGCACCCTATATGCCTCCGGACAAATTGCCATCAATCCAGCCACTGGAGATTTAGTTCTAGATAACATTGAGGCAGAAACTAAACAAGTCATGGAGAATATCCGCGCAGTGCTTAAAGCTGCAGACTTGACTTTTGATGATGTCATTAAGTGCTCCATTTTTGTAGCAGACATGAACAACTACAGCCGCATCAATGCGGTCTATGGAGAATACTTCAATGATGATACTGCTCCAGCCCGTGAGTTGGTAGAGGTAGCTAATCTACCTAAGTTTGTTAATATTGAAATTTCTGTAATCGCTGCATTTGACTAGATTATGAGTGACCGCAAAACTGTACTTTCCTGTATCCAGCCTACGGGCGACATGCACTTTGGTAATTATTTTGGCGCAGTAAAAAACTGGGTCAGCCTTCAGGCCGATTATCAATGTTTTTATGGTGTGGTTGATTATCATGCCATGACCATGCCCTATCAACCCAAGAAATTGAGAAACAATACCTGGGAGTTGATCTTCAACCTTATGGCTAGTGGCATAAAGCCAGAGCATTTATTTATTCAATCTCTGGTGCCAGAACACGCGGAATTGTGCTGGATTTTTAACTGCTTTACTTCTTATGGTATGCTTACGCGCATGACCCAGTTTAAGGACAAAAGTAGCCAGTCTTCAGATAGTGAAGGTTTTATTTCTGCTGGACTTTTGGACTACCCAGTTCTCCAAGCGGCTGATATCCTAATCTACCGGGCTAATTATGTTCCCGTAGGCAAAGACCAGGAACAACATCTGGAATTGACTCGGAATATTGCCCAACGTTTCAACAATCAAGTAGGCAAAGAATACTTCGTGCTACCAGAAACACTGTATACAGAAGTTCCTAAGGTCATGTCTCCAGCTGATCCTACTCGCAAAATGAGTAAGAGTGCTGGTGCTAAGCACTATATCAGTGTTTTTGAGGACGAGCAAAGAATTCGCAAGCAAATCCGCTCTGCTGTCACGGATACCGGTGACACCCCCGCAGGTACCATGAGTGCAGGGGTAACGAATTTATTTAGTCTGCTCAAAGCTTGTGAAAGCAAAGAGGCTCATGATAGCCTAATGGAAGATTATAATGCAGACGCCCTGAAATATGTAGATTTGAAAGAGGCCGTGGCCGATGCTTTAGTTGCAATAAGCCAGGCTTTCAAAGCACGAAAAGCAGAAATACAAGCAGATAAGAAAAATGTAAAAAATCAAATCAAGGCTTCCACCTTTGAAATCCGCAAACGTGCACAGCAAACGGTCAAAGAGGTGAAAGATTTGTCTGGTTTGATGAATGTCCGTTTCTAAAACATCCTATATGAAGATTCTTTGTATTGGTCGAAACTACATGGATCATGTCCTGGAACTCAATAATAAGGTTCCCCAAAAGCCCATGATCTTCATGAAACCCCCAAGCGCTCTACTGGTTAACAATAAACCCTTTTATTATCCAGAATTTACCAATGATCTGCACTATGAAGTGGAGATTGTCGTAAAAATTGGAAAAAATGGGAAACATATCCAGCCAGAATTTGCTAGTGACTACATTAAGGAAATTGCCCTCGGAATTGATTTTACCGCTAGGGACATCCAACAAACCTGTAAAGAAAAGGGGCATCCCTGGGAAATTGCTAAAGGCTTCGATGGCTCTGCCGTAATTAGTCCTTTTGTAAGTATAGATAAGGTAAACCGGCAAGCAATCGAGTTTGAGCTCCATAAAAACGGTCAAAAGGTCCAGCATGGTAATACCAAGGATATGATCTTTAACTTTGAGGATATTATTGTTTATGCCTCCAAGTTTTTCAAATTACAAATGGGGGACTACATCTACACCGGCACGCCAGCGGGGGTAGGACAAGTACAGATTGGAGATCACCTGGAAGCATTTTTGCATACCAAAGATGACATCCAAGCTATGCTACATTGCGATATCAAATAAACATTAGGGAAAACGCAGCAAAAGTAATAAAGTAAAAGATTGCTTTTGCAACTAAAAAAATGCCTGCGCTCACCCCTAAAAACCCCTAAAGGGGAAGCCTGCCCACATTTTTTAATGGCGGGATGGGTTCCCTTCAGGGAATAAAAGGGTGCGGGATGGCAAATAAACGTGATTTCTCTTTTGATGCGTTTGCCCTAAATAAACATTAACTCAAAAGATTGTTTAATAGATAATCATTACTTTTGCAGCCTTACGGCAAAATTGTTATCACACAATCACTGAATAAACCATAAATTATGCCATATTTATTTACGTCCGAGTCTGTTTCAGAAGGACACCCAGATAAAGTAGCCGATCAGATCTCTGATGCGCTTGTTGATCACTTTATCGGCTTTGATCCAAGTTCGAAAGTAGCTTGTGAAACTTTAGTTACTACGGGACAAGTAGTCTTAGCAGGTGAGGTCAAATCTTCTGTTTATTTAGATGTACAGTCTATTGCTAGAGAAGTAATCAGTAAGATTGGTTATACCAAGTCTGAATATATGTTTGAGGCCAACTCTTGTGGCGTTCTTTCGGCTATTCACGAGCAATCTCCAGATATCAATCAAGGGGTGGAAAGAGCCAAGCCAGAAGATCAAGGTGCTGGAGACCAAGGTATGATGTTTGGTTATGCTACCAGCGAAACCGAAAATTATATGCCTTTGGCTTTAGATCTATCTCATAGAATCTTAAAAGAACTTGCAGATGTACGCAAAGCAGGTCAAGAACTGACTTACTTGCGTCCAGACTCTAAAAGTCAAGTAACCATTGAATACAATGACAACAATCAGCCAATCCGAATTGACAGCATTGTTGTTTCTACTCAGCACGATGATTTTGATGAAGATGAGCGGATGTTGGCTAAAATAAAGGATGATATCATCAATATCGTGATTCCTAAGGTCAAAGCGACTTGCAAGCCTGGCGTACAAGCTTTATTTGATGATCAGATCACTTACCACATCAACCCAACTGGTAAGTTTGTAATCGGTGGCCCACACGGTGACACTGGTTTAACCGGAAGAAAAATCATCGTAGATACTTACGGTGGTAAAGGCGCACACGGTGGTGGTGCTTTCTCTGGGAAAGATCCTTCAAAAGTAGACCGTTCTGCAGCTTATGCAACGCGTCACATCGCTAAAAACCTAGTAGCAGCTGGGGTATGTGAAGAAGTATTGGTACAGGTATCTTACGCTATCGGGGTAGCTAAACCTACTAATATTTACATCCAGACCTTCGGTTCTGCGAATGTTGAATTGACCGATGGTCAGATCGCGGATAAAGTCAGCGAAATCTTTGACATGCGTCCATACGCCATTGAGCAACGTTTAAAGTTACGGAATCCAATCTACAGTGATTCTGCTGCTTATGGCCACATGGGACGTACGCCTCAAATCAAGGAAGTCACCTTGAAAGATGGTTCTGGAAATATCATCACCAAAGAGGTAGAAACCTTTACTTGGGAGAAACTGGATTATGTTGATCAAGTGAAGGCTGCGTTTGGTTTATAAC
>CAXIDD010000266.1:0-7190 GCA_964021975.1 uncultured Saprospirales bacterium
TCTGCGAGATATTGTTGTGAAAACTACAGCCGATGGGGCCGTCATCCGTTTGCATCAAATTGCAGATATTAAAGACCAATGGTCTGAGAATAACCCAAGTCGTAGTTTTGTTAATGGCAAACCTGCCGTAGTTATTACCATTCAAAATACTTTAGAAGAAGATCTTTTCCCAATCGTAGATTACGTCAAACAATACGTAGCTGATTTTAATGCAACGCATCAAGAAGTCGGGGCTGTTATCATCAGTGATGCTTCTACTGTTTTGACGGGCCGGATCAATCTGTTGACAGAAAATGGAGTGATTGGTTTCTGTATTGTGATTGTTTTATTGGCCATGTTTATTCACTGGCGAATTGCATTCTGGGTGGCCTTGGCGATTCCCATTTCCTTTGGGGGGATGTTCATTATCGCTAGTGCTTTAGATGTGACCATCAATGTGATTTCATTGTTTGGAATGATTTTGGTTATCGGTATTTTAGTGGATGATGGGATTGTCATAGGAGAGAGTATTTACCAGTTTCATGAAAAAGGAGAAAAACCAGCGGATGCGGCCCTTAAAGGAACCATGAAAGTTTTACCGGCGGTTTTTACAGCTATCCTAACCACTGTTATTGCCTTTTCAATGTTCTTCTTTATCGATGGCCGACTGGGGGACTTCTTTGTGGAAATGGCAATTGTAGTTATTTTTTCCTTGATTTTTTCCCTAATAGAAGGTGCGATCATCCTGCCTACCCACGTAGCGCATTCAAAGGCTTTAACTCATGATCAAGAACCTAATCGCCTTCAGAGAGGTTTGGAGAATGTCATGGATTGGTTGCGTTATAAAACCTACGGCCCTACGCTCAAATTTGCCATGTACAATAAATTTTTTACGGTGGTGGTTTTTGTAGCTTTACTTATGGTTACGATGAGTGCCATTGGAGGTGGTATTATTAAAGGAACCTTCTTTCCCATCATTGAAGCCGATGATATCAATATTTCTCTGCAAATGCCAGCAGGTACTAGAGAAAATATTACCCAAAAATGGGTGGATCACATTGAAGAAGCGGCTTGGCGGGCTAATGAAAAACTGAGCGAACAATATTTTGATGATAAAAAAGAGGCGATCCTTCGAGTTCAGAAATCGGTTGGACCTTCCACTTACGCAGGTAGTTTGAGTATAGCCTTGCTAGAAGGAGAAAATCGAGATTCCCTACGTTTGCGAGATGTAGTTAATGCCATCAGACAAGAAGCAGGACCTATCCAAGAGGCAGAAGTAGTTACCTATGGTGGCCGAGGTACTTTCGGAAAACCAGTTTCTATTTCCTTAATTGGGGAAGACCAAGACGCCCTAAAGGCCGCTACCCAAGCGGTTAAGTCAGAAATGCAAGCTCTCACGGACTTGACGGACGTAGTAGACAATAATCAGGAAGGTTTGCGGGAGATCAATATTAATTTGAAAGATAAAGCCCGCTACTTAGGCTTAAATTTGCAAGAAGTTGTGGCACAAGTACGCTCTGGTTTCTTTGGTAGTGAGGTGCAAAGACTACAACGAGGCCGTGATGAAGTTCGGGTTTGGGTGCGTTATGATAAAGCGGATCGTTCCGATTTAACGGACTTAAGAGATATGCGTGTACGTTTCTTAGATGGCCGGGAGTTTCCCCTTTCGGAAATCGCAGACTTGGATATTACTAGAGGTGTCATCGGTATTAATCATATCGATGGTAAACGAGAAGTTAAAATTGAGGCAGATGTTGCCAATGATGAAGTATCTGTTAGTGATGTGACCTCCGCCTTAAAAACAGAAATCGTACCGAATGTGCTGAAAAATTATCCGCAAGTATCAGCCTTGTACGAGGGGCAAAACCGGGAACAAGAAAAATCGGTAAGCTCCATTCAAACGGTTGGTTCTATCATCTTGGCTTTGATGTTTTTCTGTGTGGCTTTGACTTTCCGCTCTACCAGTCAGGCAGCGGTTGTTTTTGCATTGATTCCATTTAGTATGATCGGAGTGGGTTGGGGACATTATTTGATGGGAGCGCCCATCAGTTTGTTCTCTATTTTAGGGGTGATTGCCCTAATTGGCGTTCTAGTGAATGATTCATTAGTACTCGTCACCACCTATAATAGTTACCTCGAAGAGGGATATACGCAGATGGATGCCATCTATGAGGCTGGCGTGTCTCGTTTCAGACCGATTGTCTTGACCACTTTTACCACTTTTGCGGGATTAGCACCGCTCTTGTTTGAAAAATCTTTGCAAGCACAGTTTTTAATTCCAATGGCCATTTCAGTCTCCTATGGACTATTGGCTGTGACAGTAGCCAATTTGATTCTGCTGCCGGTCTTTCTGATTGTGGTGAATCGGTTTAAAGTATACGCCACTTATATGTGGAATGGTGTCAAACCGAGCTACGAATCTGTGGAAAGTGCGGTCCGAACAGAGTCTGGCTACGAGTTCCTTTGGTACGCAGCTTTGTTATTTATCGGAGTAGCTTTGGCTTTTGCTTTTTACGGGCAACAGATTGTACAACTATTTAGTTGGTAAAAAGAGCAGCGTATTTTAAGCTTACATTCAATTAAAAATAAACTACTAAACCTACACTGCTAAACCATTAACACATGACTACTCGTAAGACTATTGCCCTGGATATGGACGAAGTGATTGCAGCCGTAGCACCGAAATTCTTGGATATTTTCGAAGAACGCTATGGCCGTCGTCTACGCAAAGAGGAATATTGGGGTAAAAAAATCTATCAGATACCAGGTGTGAAGGACATTAGAGAAACACTCTATGAAAAAGGCTTTTTTCGAGATTTGCCAGTGATGCCCGGCAGTCAAGAGGGCGTGAAAGAGTTGATGAAAAACTATGATGTTTACATCACTACTGCTGCTCAAGAATTTCGGAATTGTCTAGAAGATAAGTACGATTGGTTGGAGGAGCATTTTCCTTTTATTCACTGGAAACAATACATTTTTTGTGGAGATAAAAGTGTATTGGGAATGGATTATATGATCGATGATCATGTACATAACCTGGAAACTTTTAAGGGTAAAGGCCTGCTCTATACGGCAAGTCACAATGTCGGTGAAGAAGGCTTTACGCGTGTAAATAACTGGACCGAGGTGGTAGACTTTTTTCATAAGGAACAATTATAATGAAGCCTGAGCTGAAGAAAAAAATAAAAGAACTGCTGTTGTTGAAGTTTAAATTCGGCTTGTCTGGCTTGGTTGCTACTTCGATTAATTATGGCTTATACTTACTGCTGGTGAATCGATTTTTGCCACCGGTGCCAGCCAATATTATTGCTTATTCTACAGCTGTTATTGTCAATTTTATTTTACAAAAGCGCTTTGTTTTTGAGTCCAAAGGGAAGGTCTCTAATATATTTTTGAGAGCGATGTTGGTTTCCTTAATAGGCTTAATCATTGATACCAGCATCATTTATTTATTGAATAAAATTCCATTTTTTAGCAGTCACCAAGCAATCACTAAGCTAGTGTCTACAGCTACTGTATTCTTCTACAATTTCTACTTTAAGCGTTACGCATTTGAGAAAAAATTTATTTGATTATGAAAAATAAGGTTCTATTTACTGCAATATTGGGTTTGTTATTTGCTACTATTTCTACGAATTTAGAAGCGCAGCAAACCTTGTCTTTAGAACAAGCTATTCAGGCAGGACTAGCCAATAGTTTTACCATTAAGATAGAGCAAAACGACCTTGAAATTGCGGAAAACCGTAACGATTGGGCCATCGCTGGAAAATATCCTACTATTGATGTGAATTTGGCCAATAATAGTGGTTTTACCAATAATAACAATCCTGTTTCATTCCTTACCCAGATTACTTCTTATAGTACGGGGCTGGTGCCGAGTATCAGTTCGAATCTAATTCTTTTTGATGGACATCGTGTCCAGGTTACCAAACAACAATTGGAGCAAAATGTACGTCTGGAATCAGGAAATGTCGCCATCGCAGTAGAAAATACCATTCAGAATATTATCCTGGCTTATAATCAAGCGCTTTTGCAACAAGAACAACTGGAAGTTTTAGAAGAAGTGCTGGAGCTTTCACGAGATCGCATTCGTTACCAGGAAGTAAGACAAGAGTTTGGTCAAGGAGGGGCGTTTGATTTACTACAAAGTAAAGATGCTTACCTCAATGATTCCACCAATTATTTACTACAAGAAACCAACTTACAGAATGCGCTCCGTACCTTAAATCAGGCCATGAGCTTAGAAGATGTTAATCAAAGCTACCAACTGACGGATGACTTACAATTGCCGGCGGTGAATTATCAGTTAGAGGATTTACAAGATAAAATGTTGGCCAATAATCGCAATCTGCAGAATGCTTTTGTCAACCGAGAATTAGCGAGCCTCAATACCAAAATACAAGAAGTAGCCAACTATCCAAGAGTGACAGCGGGTATAAATGGTAGCTATAATGCCAACTTAAGTTCGGGAGAAGGTACTGCCGCTTCTGGTGAAACGTTGACCATTGATGCCGTAGTTGCTCGTACCTTAAATATAGGTGTAAACATCACAGCTTCTTATACTTTAGTAGACTGGGGTGTCCGTAAGCGCAATATTCAGAATGCCCAATTGCAGGAAATTAACAGCCAATATTCAATTGATGATCTCAAACGAAACTTAAACCTTCAGTTGACCAATACTTATGCCACTTATCAAAATCAAAAACAATTGATTGAATTGACGGAATCTTTAGTACGCAACGCCCGACAGAATTTAGGCATTGCAGAAGAGCGTTTTAAAGGAGGACAAATCAATTCATTTGATTACCGAGCCGTTCAGTTAGCTTTTATTAATGCCGAGCAATCCCGACTAACAGCCGTTTTTAATCTGAAAGCTACGGAGACAGAGTTGATCCGTTTAACGGGTGGACTAGTTCGATAAATTGGTTTTAAACCCAAGAAAGTACCTGAAATAATGGGTTTACAAGTCAATATGCAAAATATTCATTGGCAATTTTACCAATGATCTAACAAAATGATCTATTTTTAGCGAAACTTCTACTGATGAAAAAATGGCTTACGCTGTTTTTTTTGTCAAGCAAACAATCAAAAAATAGATTAGAATAGATGAGTAACTCGATTGATGTCAACCAAGAAAAGACCTTTCTAGGCCACCCAGTAGGCCTTTATGTATTATTCCTAACAGAAATGTGGGAGCGTTTTTCTTACTATGGAATGCGCGCCTTATTAGTCCTTTACATGACCGCTACGGCCACTCATGAAAATGGAGCAGGCCTGGGCTGGACCAGTAAAGAAGCATTGGCACTCTATGGCTGGTATACTATGTTGGTATACGTTGCTTCTATTCCCGGGGGGATTATTGCAGACCGTTATATTGGACAAAAGAAATCGGTGCTTTATGGCGCGATTATCCTCTGTCTAGGGCATGGTGTCTTAGCAATTGATGCCGTATGGGCTTATTATACTGGATTGGGCTTAGTGATTGCCGGAGTTGGAATGTTGAAGCCTAATATCTCGACTATGGTTGGAGGCTTATACAAAAAAGGAGACATCCGAAGAGACAAAGGATTCAGTATTTTTTATATCGGTATCAATTTAGGTTCCTTATTGGCTACTTTGTCCGTTGGATTGATTGTTCAAGCTTACGGTTGGCATGCGGGTTTTGGAACGGCTGGAATTGCAATGTTGCTAGGTTTGGCTGTTTACCTATGGGGACAAAAGTACTTGACCCACGTTGGTAATTTGGCTGCACCGGAAGAGCTCGAGTCAGACACTTCCATTGCTGCTTTATTTTCAAAGCTACCCACTCGAAAAGTTCCATTAGGGGTGGTGATTGGACTGCTATTAGTTTCTGCTTACGGTTGGTATCATCTAGGTTGGGCCTATGGCTTGCTGTTTATTTTCCTTACGGGAATTACGGGTATGATGATGATGATTTATACGGATCTAACCAGTCAAGAAAACAAAGATCGCTTTATTGTTTTGTTGTTGTCCTTTATTATGGTCATCATTTTCTGGGGCGCATTTGAGCAAGCTGGTGGTTTGATGAATCTGTACACCGATGTAAAAACCAATAGGGTACTCTTTGGATGGACTGTACCTACGGTAATGTTCCAGAGTTTGAATGCTGGATTTATTATTTTATTCGCAACTGGTGTTGCAAATGTCTGGGCGAAAAGAAAGCTGAAAAATAAAGAGGCCAGTTCTTTATTTAAAATGGCGATGGGTATTATTATTATGGGCTTAGGCTTTGTGTTTATGGTCTTTGCAGTGATGGAGTTTGACAAAACTGGTTCTTCCAGCATGCTTTGGTTGGTCATGGCTTATTTATTCCATACCCTTGGAGAACTCTGTATTTCGCCTGTGGCTTTATCATTTATTACCAAATTGGCGCCAGTCAAGTACGCCTCGCTAATGATGGGGGTTTATTTTGCAGCAACAGGTTTAGGAAATAAAGTAGCCGGTATTGTAGGCGAATCTGCTTCAGACTTAGGAGAATATGCCGTTTTTGCAGGAATTACCGGCTTTACGGTGGTGATCGGCCTAATTTTCATTTTCTTACTCAAACCATTGAAGCGTTTGACGCACGGTGCGGAAGATAAGGAAGTGAAATTGCATTAATTTTTAAGAAACATTTTAAAGGAGCGTAGGCACAGCCTACGCTCAACATCTTGAGCTTAACGAGATGCTAAGATATTCTTAGGTGCCTTGGGTGGTTCAAGAGATTAACGATATAAGAAAAAGCTATGGATTTTAAACGTTTACAATTCATCTTTTATAGTCTCGCTGCAGGCCAAATTTTCTTTGCAGCGGTGGTTTACTTTATGATCCATCAAGCGAATGAATTCTCGGATATTCCGATGTTATCCATCATTGTCCCGGTAGCAGTATTGGGATCTATTGGTTTGGGATATTTTATGAACGAACGATTTCGTTCAGATGCCAATGAGCAGACTACGGCCGATGCCCAAATGGAGCATTATAAGCGTCGGGTAATTATGCGTTCTGCCATCATGGAAGGCGGCAATCTAATCGCTTTAGTTGCTTGTTTGGTGACGGGGACCGTTAATTTCTTCCTGTTTTTTGCTTTTGGAATTGCTGTGTTTATTTATTTCCGGCCGACTTTAACGGAAATGGCCAACGATTATCCAGCGGTTTAAGAAGCTATTTGAATCTACCTGCAGTAGACAGGTTTAACAGTATGATTTTGT
>CAXIDD010000267.1:0-7189 GCA_964021975.1 uncultured Saprospirales bacterium
CTTTTAGGTGCGGTGAAGGTGAAAGATACCTTTATCATCCGTTTTGATTTGTATGTGAAAGTGCAGGAGTGAAAAAAACGGCCTGCTCTTACTAGTGGGTTGAAACAGAATTTGCAGGATTTTAGAATTTTCAGAATTATGTTTTTGTTAGCTTGGTATTTTATGCTCTACAAAAGGCTTTCAATAAAGGGGCAGCTCTATTTTGTACACTAATTCATCAAGCTAGTGAATTCTGAAAATTTATTAATTCTGAAAATTCTGTTTCCAAATAAATAGAAAGCAGAAACCTAGGTACTACAACTTAGCCAGCCCACTTTTCTTCCGATGATTTAAAATCATAGAACCCTGCTTCTTACCAGGAATCCGGATATTTACCATATTCCTTTGGTCATCGAAAAGCTCTAAAAGTAGCGTGTTTTCAATTTCTAAAGTCTTTAATTCTTTCGGTAATTTTTGCAATTTCAAATAGCAAGTGACCGAAGGAAAGTTGCTCTCCTTACTTTTAATTTCATATTTCAAGGCCTTACCATTGGCTTTTACTTTGAGGTGCTTCTGAAGGTGCTGCAAGATAAGATCATCTACCGTCATTTTACCTTGATTGATAGCAGCGGCATATTTTGAGTATTCGGCAGCCGTGCCAAAGTCATCCATGAAAAAAGTGATCGTAAAGTCGATCTCCGATTGAGCATCTTCAGCAAATACTTCCGTGACACTAAGGTGTACAGGATGTTCGTCTGCCGTGCTCGCCGGTAGCCACATTGCCATACTCAAAAAGCTTGCCCACAAGAATTGCATCATAGCTTTGCCAGTTTTATTAGAAAAACGTTTATAAGCTTCATTTTGCTTGATGAAGGGTGGGCTTTAACGAAATTTTAGTACCCTTTTTATCTCACTTCTGCACTAAACAAAACCTTTGTCTCCGGATCCAACAATAGTCGGGCAGGTTTAGCCGTCGCTGGAATACTTAAAGTCACCTTCCCTGCCTTTACTTCCGCCATTCCGCTGCCTAGAATAGCACCATTTTTATCCGCAAAACGGATTTCCAAAGGGAAATTATGCTTGGTCTCTGCTGTCTGTTGGATGTCTAGTTTAACCATCTTTTTAGCCACATCATAAGACCAATCGATGGCCACTTTGGGAACACCCGGCGTGAAAATCCATTGCTGAAAGAAATCATCTAACTCCTGTCCAGAGACTTGTTCCATCACGTTTTTGAAGTCTGCTGTAAGCGCATTGCTCAATTGATATTTTTGGTAATAAGCACGGACACCTTCCCAGAAGATTTCCGTTCCAACTTTTTGCCGGAGCATGTGTAGGACCCAACTCGCTTTTTGATAAGTATTGGTACTTAAAACTTGATTGTAATCTTCGATGCGCGTGTCTACGATGGGCGACTTAGGGTTTTGTTTGGCGTAGCGTATGATATTGGTGCGATCGGTTTGTAGGCCATCTACGAATTTTTCGCGGCCGTGTTGGTGCTCGAAATAAAGATGGGTGAAGTAGGTTGCAAAGCCCTCACTCAACCACACGTGGTGCCAGTCTGCTTCCGAGGCAGAATTTCCAAACCATTGGTGGGCAATTTCGTGGGCGATCAGGCCTTCGCGCTCCCGTTTTCCTGTGACTGAATTTTCGAAATAGAAGATATTAGAAGCGTTTTCCATGCCACCGTAACGTGTTTTGGATTGTACATTGGCTAGTTTTTCGTACGGATAGGGCGCTACGTGCGTGTGAAACCAATCTAGTACTTTGACGGCCTGAGCATAATCGTAGAAGCCTTCTTTTTTGTTTTCTGGAAATACCCAGCTAGTTACTGGGATGCCATCTACGTCGCCCGCTAATTCAACGGCAAATTTGGCAGCTCCGAAGACCATAACTTTGGTGGGTAGTTGGACATTTGTTTTCCAATGCGTCAATCTACGGCCGGAGGGCAAGGTGGTTTCTTCCAGCTTTTTTCCAGTGCCGACCACTTGGTAGCGGGCATCCGCTTCTATTACAAATTCTACGGTGGCTTTGTCTGAAGGATGATCTACCGTGGGCAGCCAATGGTGCGCCCGATTGGGCCAGTTGTCGCCAAAGAATGTGCGATCTCCAAACTTGTTTCTACCAATGATGAGGCCATCCGCTGGTGTGCCTTGATACTGTACTTCCAAAAGGTACAATTCTTGAGGTACAAAGGGCTCTTCTGACTTGATATGCAATTGATCATCATACTGCGAAAACTTAATTTCTTGTTGATCTAAAGCTGCTGAATTGACCATCATTCCTTTCCCATCTCTGCGGGTTTGGTGTAAATCAAGATAAATGCTATTAACTGGTTTTTTCACTTGGAAATAGATATGTGCAGTGCCCGTGATTTGATCCGTTTTCTCCCCTAAAGACAATTCAAAACGATAATGTTGGATATCTAGTTCGGAAAAGCGTTGATGGTGGTTTTGGGCAGATAGGTTCGGTGTGAAGAGGATGCTTAGCAGCAGGAGCAGCAGGTTTTTCATCTTTTTTTAGGGAAATATAGGTAATTTTTTTTTGAACCACCTAAGGCCGCCAAGAACACCTAAGGTTTTAAAATGATAATAGGAATTAAAGGTGCAAATAGTAGCGACGGAATGATTTCCGTCGCCCGCAATCAATTACATCAAAATTAGAGTTGTTACTGAAAGGATGATCTAATGAGGTAATTTATTTGGAATGATTTCCGTCGCCCGCAATCAATTGAATTAAAACGATTGAACTGTCTTAATGCGGCAATTTATCCTGAACAGCCCCATAGGTATACGTTCCCAAAATGGCACCCAACATTATCAGCCCGGCAATACCGTATCCATTGCCTAAAAGGACATACATTGGGCCCGGGCAACAACCGGTAATGGCCCAACCTAATCCAAAGATAGATCCTGCAATCAAGTGGCGTTTTAAACTTAGTTTCATGGGGTTGAAATAGCCGACGTAGGTGTCCGCTAAAGTTTTCATTTTGGTTGCTTTCATAATGGCTATCATCACAATACCAATGGCTACGGCGGTCCCAATAATTCCATACATATGGAAACTTTCAAAGCGGAACATTTCATAAATTCGAAACCAGGAGATCGCTTCTGATTTTGTCATAATGATTCCAAAAAGTACGCCTACACCTAAAAATCCTATATTTTTCATCTGTTGAAGTCGTTTTCTACTAGCCTAAAATAAAAGGCATGAATAAATGGGTCATAATTAAGCCACCAATAAAGAAACCAATGACCGTGATTAAAGAAGGAACCTGAAGATGCGACAATCCAGTGATGGCATGACCAGAAGTACAACCGCCGCCATATCGGGCACCAAATCCTACCAAGAAACCACCTCCAAGCGCAAGGATGATACCTTTCAAACTAGTAAAGTTCATCAATTGCGTGGGAAGAAATCCTGCTCCAGTACTATCCATTTCTGGATAACTATAACCATGACTAGCAAGCGCCTGAATAGTCTCATCTGAAATGGTAACGGACTCAGGACTACTTAAAAAAGTAGATGCAATCCAGCCACCAATTAGAGCGCCAACTACAAAAGTTAATCGCCAATATTCTTCTTTAATATTAAGCTTGAAAAAAGGTATCCGCTTTCCAGCTCCTGCAATGCTGCATAGCGCTTTAAAGCTGCTAGATACCCCAAAACTTTTTCCCATCCAGGTCATTAAAAACATCACACCTGCGATGGCTGCACCTGAAAAAGCCCAGTGCCAGGGCTGACTTATCCACTCTATCATTGAGGTAATATTTATGGCAAATTGAATGTTGTATCCATTATTGAATAGATAAGGTGATGAATTGCCGAATTGGATTCTTTAATTCATCACCTTCTTTTTCAAACTGTTGTTGTATTTTTTTTAAGCAGCGTTATGCTCTGAGATCAACTGCTTAAGCGCTTGTGCAGACTGCATACCAGACTGCCGCCATTTGATTTCCCCATTTTTATACAAAATAAAAGTTGGGACTCCTTGGATTTGGAGTTGGCTAGCCAAATTAGGATTCTTATCGACATCAATCTTAATGATGCTGGCTTGATCACCAACGGCTCCTGCAACTTCTTGTAAGATGGGTGCCATGGCTTTACAAGGGCCGCACCATTCTGCAAAAAAGTCAATTAAGACCGGACGTTCTCCGTTGATTAGCTCTTTGAATGACACTTTCTTTTCCATTTATTTTTATTTTTTCGGTTAATTTTGAATAAAGTCAATTACAAAATTGATGGTAATTGGACTTTCATGGCGTCCGGTACCGGACTTTTAATGATTTTCAATTGAATAGCAAATATCTAAGTTTGAGGGATCGTTTTCTGTGATTAATATCACAATACAAAAAACAACACTAGAATAAAAAGTTAATGACACAACAAGAGTTTCAAGGAATGACGGCAGGTCTAGCAAAGGGTCTGCATACGGAGCAACGACAAGTAGATTTTATGATTCAGCTAAAAGCCGGTTTGGCTATGCTAAATCCCAATAAGGTTTTTGCTGAATTAAAAGACTTTGAAAAACAGGCCTTAGACTATTTTTTATCGGCTTATCATTGGCCAGCTTTGATCACTTTTTTAAAAGAGCGAATAGATGAAAATGGCCATGTCACAGATTCGCGCGCCTGGAAATATTTGTACAGTGCTTTAAAGCAAGCGGCTCAATTGCAAAATCATTTTCGGTCTAAAGAACGGCAGCAGGAACCCTTTCAGCGTTATGCAAAAATCTATGATGCTGTGATCGGACAACCTTGTTTGGATAGCTTCATGGCCAACTATTTGCAAGTCGTAAAAGATAAATATCTGCCTGATTTTTCAGATCGAAAAATACTTTCTTTAGGTTGCGGGACAGGTTTGGTGGAAGCCCATCTGCTAGCGGTTTTTGGAATGGATGTGGAGCAAATTTATGGGGTTGATATTTCTGCTGGGATGGTAGAGCAGGCAAGAAAACGAATCCGTGCTGACCAAATGGACTTGCTTCAACTGGAGGGGCAAAGTGCCCAATGGGATTTGGTTTACTGTGGGTTAAATGTTTTCCACTATCTGCCTCCGGAAGATTTAGAAACGGGCATCGCTAAGGCGGCTTCTTTTCTGAAAGCAGGGGCTTACTTTTTAGGAGATTTTATTACAACCGATCATATACGTTGGTATCCAAACGTTATTTTTTCAGCTGATGAGCAAGTCGTCACACTGCGCAATCCTAGCTTGTTAGCAATCGCAGGTAAGTTATACCAGGAAAGTGAAATATTTAACATCCACCAAGAGGCTGGCGAATTGTGGATCAATTATGCGGGCAAACACCGGCGCTATTTACCGCCTATGGAGCGCGTCCGCAAACTTTTTGAGCATTACTTTCAAGGTGGCGTGCAATTGTTTGATGCCCATTCTATGAAATTGATTGGGCCGGATGCGGATACCTGTGCTTCTACGCGGTATGTGGTTTTGGCGCAGAGTGGGTAACTTTTAATAATAGGTGCATAGGCATCAACCTGAAGGGTTGAAATATGGTTGAACTAATAATTATTAAAATTTGTATTAAATATAGATTATCTAGCCATACGGTTCATACAGCTTTTGGTTCGACTCCAAAATGGATTGTTGGTATTTCATTTTTGATTTTCACTTATTTATTTAATTTCAATAAAAATTCAATTAATATGAAATCAAACAATTGTAATAATCTGGCTAAAGTGGCTTTCAATGCGTTAAGTGATTCTTTAATTCAATTTTCTCCTGCAATCTTTGTTAGCATCTTAACTTAGTCTAAATCTAAAATAATTCCAATATTGTCTTTCAATTTAGGGAGGAGATTTTTAGGTAATTCACCAATTTTTTTTACAAATCTTTTATTATCAATTGATCTGATTTGATCAATCATAATAGCACTATCTCTTTGCAAACTAGCCTGTCCTTTTTTAAGGTTTAATCTAAGAATATTTGTGCCTTTCTTTATATTAGTTGTAAGAGGGCAAATAATCGTAGAAGGATGGACTTTATTTAAAAGATCTGTTTGTACAATTAAAACTGGCCGCGTTTTGCCTGCTTCCGTTCCGAACCTTGGATTTAGATCAGCTGTCCATATTTCATATTGTTTAAAATTCATCTTCTAGGATTTCGAATTCATAAAGGACATTCATGGAATCCTCTTGGATTAATTGAGACTCTCTATGTAATTGCTCTTCTATCAATTTTCGCTTTTGGTATTGATTATAAAATTCTATTGCTTCATTGATATACTTATTCCTACTTGTTTTAAGATGTTGAAGCAAATCTTCTGTTTCTATGAGGATTTGTTCTTGTAACTTTAAGGATATGCTTTTCATATATCTATTTTAAGTAAAAATAAGTGATATTTTGATATTATTCAAGTATATCAATTTGGTGTTTCTTACTTTGTCCCACCTTCCAAAAAATGCGCATAATAATCTGCCTCAGCAGCCAAATAACCAAACGAATTCCAACTTGAACTAGACAACATGGTTTCATAACGTTCCTTAGCCGCCTGCAAATCATCATTGTAAAAAGACCAATTGGCTAAAGCGTAGGCGATCGCGTCATTTGCAGGAGCATCACCATCAGGATTAAGGAGTGCTTCCTCTTCTAGCGCTCCTTTGTAGAATAGACAGGCTGTGTGGTAGGCCGCATTTTCAATTACATCCAAATCTTTGTTGATGGGATCTAAATAAGTTTTAGCTTCTTCCTCCCGACCCAATCTGCGGCTAATCATATAGAGCCAGTGCGTTGAAGAAACGAGGTTGTCATTATTACCAGAAGAAGCCAGACATTTTTGGTAAGCCGTTAAGGCATTCTCCATATCTTGTTTTAGGTAATAAGCCAAACCTAAGTGGTAGTAAATATTGCCATGCAAAGTACTGACTGGGATATTTTGAGCATTGGGCATCCCATCTGGTTCTACCTCGTTTTCGGTACCTGCAATCAGCTCCGCTGCTTTTTCAAAGTCAGCAACTGCTTCATCATATTGGCGGATGGTCAGATGCCGATGTCCACGGTGGCGATAAAGGCGAGCATCTTCGGGAAACTGTTTGATGCCGTCTGTATAGATTTGGATGGCTTCTTGGTAGTTGCCGATGTAAGCGGTGAAGCGACCGTGCCAAATTAAATTATCAACGTTATTAGGATCGGCTAAATATGCCGCTTTTTTCTCTTCGAAACGAGCCAGAACAGCTTCACCTGGAGGTGAGGA
>CAXIDD010000268.1:0-7184 GCA_964021975.1 uncultured Saprospirales bacterium
TGTTTGTTAACCGGAAGGAATACATCATCCGTTGGCAGATAAGTTTCTGTCATACGTCCTCCCTGTAAAGGAAGTGGATGGTCCTCTGCAATAAATTGCATATACTGAGCCAAAGTCATTGGTCCCGTCGTTTTATTCAATAGGACTTGATTCCGTTTACCACCTTGCATTGCGGCGGAGGAAACACTTAAGTTAATCGGAGGGGAATCGTTGATTTTACGACGCAAAAGGTCAATGTACCAATCCACCGCAATTAAACTTAAGTTGACTACGCGCACATCTCTTCGGATACCTTCTACTTCTTGAGCGTACCAAAGTGGATAAGTATCATTGTCACCATAGGTGAAAATAATGGCATTCTCATCCACGGAATTAAGGAAGTTAGAGGCATAATCTCTAGCACCTTCGTGGTGAATACGGCTATGGTCATCAAAGTTTTGGAAACCCATCAAAAGCGGTGCAATTAAGACCAATGCAGCCGCTAATCCGCCTGCGATAGGACCAGAAAGCTTGACGCGTTCTTTGAAGACATCGTAAAGTGCGAGCACACCCATACCTATCCAGAAACAATACACAAAGAACGATCCAGCAAATACGTAGTCTCGTTCGCGCGGTTCATTGGGTGGTGGATTGGCGTAAATGATCAGACCAATACCCGTGATGACAAAGAAGGCTAATAAAGCCCACATTTCTTTGCGTCCTTTCTTGATTTGGTAAATTAAACCCAGCAAACCAAATAGGAACGGGAGCATGAAATAGACATTTCTAGCTTCGTGGTCCCGCATTTCTTTAGTCAACTGACTCTGATTCCCTAGCTTCATTTCATCTAGGAAGTTAATTCCTGTGATCCAATGGCCACGAGATTTATCCCAAGGGTAATAACCTTGTTCACCATTTTGACGGCCAGAGAAATTCCAGAAGAAATAACGCCAGTACATCCAATTGAGCTGGTATTGCCAAAGGAACTTAATGTTATCAATCTGGTTAGGCCTTCCAGGAGGCAAGGGTTGTTGTTGATTGATTCCCATCCACATCTTATAGATGCGAGGCCGGCCCTGTGAAGGGTCACTTAGCCTTGGGAAGAACATTTTATCCGAACTATTATAAGTGTAGGAAGGTTTTTCGTCCACTACTTCGTAGCGATCACCTACCCGGCCCATACGATCTGTATACTCTACACTCGCGACTTGACCTTCAAAGTGTGGTCCACGCATTAGATCTCTACCACCGTATTGCTCCCGCGTTAAGTAGGGCAACAGACGAGTAGGATCATCCGGTTTATTCATGTTAATTGGTGGACTGGAATTGGCTCGAATCACAACTACACCGTAAGAAGAGTAGGCCGTGACCAGCAAGAATGCCGCGATAACCACATTGAGTATTAGACCATCTTGGTTTTTGTAGGCATAATAAAAGCCATAACCCAAGATTCCTGCGATGATTAAAAACACAAAAATCAAACCACTGTTGAATGGTAAGCCTAAACTATTAACGGCAAAAATATCGAAGGCAGCCCATAATTTAGGAATACCTGTGATGACAAAGAATTGGATAATACCAATCGCTACTGCACCGATAACTGCTGAAATAGCCATACCCTGAAAAGTGGGTTTGGGATATTTCTTGAAATAGTATAATAAGGCCACCGCTGGTAGCACCAACATACTCAATAAGTGGACCCCAATAGAAAGTCCCACACAATAGACTACAAAAAGTAACCAACGATCAGATTTAGGCTCATCGGGCAGTACGTACCAACGTACACTGGCCCAGAGCGTCATGGCCATAAAAAACAGGGACATCGCATAAACCTCACCTTCTACCGCTGAAAACCAGATAGAAGTACAAAAGGCAATGGCTAAACCAGCCGAAAGGCCAGCACCTGCTAAGGCAATATTTTGTCCGGTGTCGGTTTCTCCAGTACGGCCAACCATGGCAATACGGCCCATAGCCATCGTGACCCAGGCACCAAAAGCTGCCGCCATAGCGGTCAATAAACCAGACATGAAATTCATGGCAAAGGCAATATCTTCAGGATTGTCGGAAAAAAGGTCCGCTACCCAAGTAAACATACGGCCGATTAGCAAAAACAAAGGGGCACCCGGCGGGTGAACTACCTGTAATTTGTAAGCACCGAGAATAAACTCTCCACAATCCCATAAACTTCCTGTACGCTCCGCGGAAAAGAAGTAGACAATCGTTGCAATAGCAAAAACGGTCCACCCTGTGATCGTACTTATACGTTTAAATGCGTTCATCTAAAAAGGCTTTTATTTTCTGAACTGCAAATCTAATAAATTATTGTCGCTTTATGCCTCGTTTATGGCCCCTTCCATAACTTTTCGGGGCTAGCAATTTTTATTGACCCGGAACTTCCGTAATTTTGTTATTCTACTAAAATGATGGTTTGTCGGTTTTCCGGCTAATCACTAGTTAAAAACAAACTAATGAAATATCTAATTCTTTTAGTGGGTATTTACTTAATTTACCGCTTCCAAACGCAACAACGCCGGCAAGTTAATGCTGGTCGTGAACGAGCGCCAATTGATGATCAACCCAAGAGTGATCAGGTAAAGGATGATGAAGCGGATTATATCGATTATGAAGAAGTCGAATGAATGGCCAATTAGTGAACTGGTAATTTACAAAAACAACCAGTTATTGGCATTGAACAAGCCGGCAGGTTTAGGGGTGCAAGCAGATAAAACAGACGATAAGGCTTTGTTGAATCTTGCTGAAATTTATACCAAGGGTAAGGTCTTATTAACGCATCGTATTGATCGACCGGCAAGTGGGGTCGTTCTGTTTGCAAAAACGAAAGGTGCTTTGGTTAATCTTAATGCTCAATTTCAAGAACGAACCATTAAGAAAATTTATTTAGCAGTGGTTGGTGTTTTGCCCAATGGAGAAGAAAAAGGAGAATTAGTCCATTTTCTACGTAAAAATGGTAAAACCAATAAGTCCTATGTGGCGGAAGAAAAGCAATCTAATGCGAAAAAAGCGATCCTCAGCTATGAACTCTTAGAAAGTATTGATAACTATCATTTACTTAGAGTAGAGTTGTTCACTGGGAGGCATCATCAAATTAGAGCACAAATGAGTGCCGCAGGAGCTCCCATTAAAGGGGATGTGAAATATGGATTTAGGCGTAATAATCCAGATCGGTCTATTCACTTACATGCCTGGCAATTACATTTTGATCATCCGGTATCTTTAGAACGGGTAGAGTTGACTGCTCCTGTCCCTGATGAACCAGTATGGAATGCTTTTAAGATTTTAAAGAATGGATAAAATTATTGAATACTTTCCTAAACTGACGGAGGAGCAAATTCACCTTTTTGAGCAGTTGGGGCCGCTTTATCAAGAGTGGAATAGTCGGATTAATGTGATTTCCCGTAAGGATATTGAAAATGTTTATCCACATCATATCCTTCATGCCATGGCGATTGCCAAATTTGTGAAGTTTCAGCCTGGAGCGAATATCCTGGATTTAGGTACCGGTGGTGGACTGCCGGGTATCCCAATGGCTATCTTATTCCCAGAGACAAACTTTAGATTGATTGATGGGACGCGTAAAAAAATTAACGTAGTAAAGGAAATTGTAGCCAAATTAGGACTAAAAAACGTAGTAGCACAACAAGTTAGAGCAGAAGAACTTCGCGAAAAATTTGATTTCGTGATTTGCCGTGCCGTCGCTAGTCTAGATAAATTGGTTACTTGGAGCTTCCCTTTGATATCCAATAAAGAACGGCATGCTATTCCCAATGGACTGATTACCTTAAAAGGCGGCATGTTGGAAGCAGAAACGAAGAGTTTACCACGAGGTACCTATGTAGATGTCGTACCACTGAGTCATTATTTTGAAGAACCATTTTTTGATGAAAAAGTAGTGGTATACGTACAGCGTTAATCCGGCTTCTTTTTTATATTTTTGCAGATAAGCAACAAGGGAATAATGTCCTGTTGTATGCATCCTAATTAATATTCACCAAATAGATTTTTGTAAAAAAGTCTATCTAATTTGAATTTATATGTCTTTTGAAGTTGTAGGTAAGTTGATTAAAAAATTTGATACCGAAAGTAAAACACAAACCTTCCAGGCTCGTGAATTTGTGATTGAAGTAGCCGATGGAAATTATCCGCAAATGGTGAAATTCCAATTGACACAAGATCGTTGTGCCTTAGTTGATCCTTACAATGAAGGAGATAGCATCAAAGTCTTTTTTGACTTGAGAGGTAGAGAATGGAATGGTAAATACTTTACTAATTTGAATGCCTGGAGAATTGAGCAACCTCAGGAAGCTGCTGCACCAAGTGCACCGCCAGCTGGAGATAATTCATTCCCTACTGCTACGGATGAGCCAAGTGTACAAGCAAGTGACGATGATGATTTGCCTTTTTAAAAAATGGCCGAATTTGAAATGCTCTAAAAAAATAACCAAGATCGAAGATCTTGGTTATTTTTTTGCTTAATACTCAAAAGCCAAACCTGTCTACTGCAGGTAGATTCAAACAGCTTCTCAGATAGCGGAAATACTTATTTCACCAAAAATTTCAATAACTCCTTGACCACTAAGGTCAATTTTGGCTCGGCCGACTTCGCCACTGCGATGACATCATCAACCGTCGTTTCCTTGATTTCGCTAGTAGGATAGCACTTATTCGTAGCTACCGAGGCAACGAATACAGGTAGATTCATATGCCGAGCAACCAGTACTTCCGGAATGGTTGACATCCCTAAAACATCTGCGCCAACGGTATGTGCAAAATTATACTCCGCTGGGGTTTCTAAATTGGGGCCTTGTAAGCCTAAATAGATTCCTTCATGCGCACGGATGTGATTGCTTTCCGCAATGGCAAGTGCTTGGGCATTGAGATCCCGGTCATACGTTTTAAGCATATCAGGGAAGCGTGGCCCCAAGCGTTCATCATTGATCCCACGTAGAGGATTCTCGGGATGGAGATTAATATGATCTTTGATAAAAACCAGATCACCTGCAAAAATATGTTGATTGACACTACCAGCGGCATTACTAATGAATAATTGCTGGATGTCCAACATCTTTAATACCCGAATGGGGAAAGTTACTTCCTTCATGCTATAGCCTTCGTAGTAATGAAAACGACCGGCCATCGCTACCACCGGAATTCCTTCTAAGTGACCAAAAATTAATTGGCCAGAATGACTTTGTACCGTAGAGGCTGGGAAGTGCGGAATGTCTGTATAAGGAATTTTAGCAGCAAGCTCAATCTCATCAACGAGGCCACCCAGGCCAGTACCTAGTATGATGCCAAATCTGGGTTTAAAATCAGTAACGGAGCGGATGAAAGAAAGTGCTTCTTGTATTTGATCGTATAACATCTATAGATTTCTTTTACTTTAAGTAACTACTGTTTTTTAATGTGGCCATCTTGATTGATGTTCCAATAAGTACCTTTTTGTAAGCTTGGCGCTAATATTTCAAAGGTATTTGGCGTAGCAAAAATGACGGGTTTGAAGGTGTAATCTTCTAAATCAACTTTGGGTATGGTCAATTTATTCAAATCTCCTGCAAAACGTTTGTGCTGGCCGTAATAGGTATGTTGCTGATGAAATAATTGATAAAGTGCCCATTTAATTTTCTCTTCTGGCATTTCTGGAAAGGCAACTTCCTCAGTTCCTGCTACCTTATCACTAAATAAAACGTAAGCATATGTTTCGGGTTGGTGCATGCTGATGCGGCCTTGTGGAGACCAGACCCAGTTTTCTTCCGGTTTGTTCTCTCCGGTTGATGGATCTTTTTGCTTGACATATTTCCCATCTATAATATCCATATTCCAATCTACCCGCGAAAAATTCACCCGCCAGTATTCTCCATCTTTTGGTGTTCTTTTGGGGTTCGCTAGTTCTTCAAGCGCAGACCAGGGAATGGCCATCTCTACGGTCCAACCTTGATCAACGTCGCTTGGGTCATTTAAGGTGCCCTGGAGGTTAATAGCTGTTTTCCAGTCTGGTAAATTCCAATTAAAAACATAGTGAGGAAGACCTGAAATGGTATCCCGATAGGGGCGCAGCATCAATAAATCCCAAACGGTATTGAGTTCATTGATTTCAAACTCGTAGTAATTTAAGCCATTTCCATCTGGATCAATGAAAACTTCAAAGTCATCATCTTGGAAAATAATATCATCTCTTTCAGTTAGTGTCCCCCAGAGGTGTGGTTCTTCGATTTGTGCGGCAATGTAGAAATATTCCTCATCCCAAAGCATTTTGGCATTGGTTTTAAGGGGCGGATTGGGTTTAAGATTGCCTTCAATATCTCTAAAATCATTGGTCCAAGCTGCGGATCCCCAGGCGGCTTCATCTAATAAACCGTCTATGTTTAAGCTTTCGGAGCTTTGATAACAGATATATTTTTCTGGTGCGAAAGGAATGGGGTGCTTGTAGTTGATCTTTTGCTGACTTTGCGCACAACCAGCTGTAAGTACAACTAAAATTAAGGTAAGGAACTTGGAATTCACCATTGGTATTATTTGAAGTTTTTAAATAGCTTCCAAAAGCCGAAAAGATAATTAATGTCTTGCACAAAATGAAAAAAGCCGTTTGCTACACTGGTAGCAAACGACTTTCTTCTACTCGATTCAGCAGCTGAAAAGCCGAGTCCTTGTAAAAGGTATTACACCAAATAACGGGACTGTTCGATGCCTCTTCGACCGGGATCAGCTAATAAAGGACCCGCAACCAGATGGTTCCCTCGATGTTTTTTAACTGCTCTATAGTTTCATCATCATATTCACGGTTAATATCTGTGATGACATAGCCTAGACTTTCATTTGTTTTCAAGTGCTGACCCGTGATATTGATGTCATTATTGGCTAAGATATTGTTGATGGAAGCCAAAACATTTGGTACATTTCGGTGGATGTGCAATAAACGGTGGGCTACTTTTACAGCCGAAAGTTGCACCTGAGGCATGTTGACGCTACCATTGGTACTACCCGTGTTGATGTATTGGATGACCTTATTGGGAACGTAATTCCCAATGTTTTTCTGTGCTTCAAAAGTACTTCCGCCAATGTGTGGCGTCAAGATGGTATTGGGCATACCCATGAGCTCGGATTCAAAAGGTTCATCGTTACTCTTAGGTTCTTTTGGGAAAACGTCGATAGCACAACCTTTGATTTTTCCAGATTCCAAAGCATCT
>CAXIDD010000269.1:0-7156 GCA_964021975.1 uncultured Saprospirales bacterium
TTTAATGGAAAGGGAAAAGCAATATCTTGACCCTAATTTAACCTTAAAGACGGTTGCAGATTTGTTAGGAACCAACACCAAGTATTTGTCTCAGGTTGTGAATAATCAAGCTGGATGTAACTTTCAACAGTTCATCAATGCCTATCGAGTTGAGGAAGCGAAATCAAAAATAACCAGTGACGATTATAATAATTTAACCCTCTATGGTATCGCGCTGTATTGTGGTTTCAAGAATAAATCTACTTTTTATAAAGTCTTTAAGGAGTTTTTGAACATGACTCCACGTGAATATTTACTAACTGAAAGAAGTAGCTAATCGTATTAGTCTGATTTTCAGTCAAAAAGAATCCACTTGCAAGCCTAAAATAAGACCCTATTTCCACCTGAATCGTTGACATTTTCTATTCTTATTCAGAACTTTAAATTATTCTTTGTTTGAGCAGTGAAATAGCATTTTTCACACTCAAATTCACATTCAGATGCTTTGCATTTGAAATCCAATTATTATTAACAAATGAAAGAGAATTAATGCAAATTTTTCAATAAATACCTCAGTATATGGGCGGTATAAAAGACTTGGTTGGCCTACTTTTTTGGATGGATAACAAATCTATGCCTGCCATGAAAGCAGTTTCTAATGGTGAAAGAAGTTTGCCAAAGCAGAAAATAGAAATTATGCAACATCTAAATATAGAATACAAAACGCCTAAACTAAACGGAAAGAAAAACAATAACTCCAAGAATTTATCTAAACGCTAGCAGCTACAAAAGAAAAAGTCCTCGATTCCCTCAACAAGGTGTAACCGGGGACTTTTTTTATTATGGAGCTATCATTATTCTTTTACCCGCTCCCCATCTTGGTACAAATACTCTAAGGATACGTTCCCTTCCTCATCAAAGTAATAGTACTTACCATGCATTTTTCCTTCCTTATAAGTAATTTCTTTCTGCACCTTACCAGAAGTAGCTTTATATTCTCGGTAGGCACCATCTAACTCTCCATCTTTATAGCTTGCTTCTTTCGCTACCCTTCCAAAGCTGTATTGCCCCCAGTAACCATCAAGTTTATTGTTTTTATAAAAGGCTTTAAGCTCTAACTGACCTCGGTTGTTAAACTCAAAGTAGGGGCCATTGGCGATACCATTGGTGTAATTCATAATAGTTTTAGGGTAGGGTTTATCTGGATAGTAGCTTACCCATGTACCGGTTTTATTACCATTAAGAATTTGCCCTTCTTCAAGAATATTGCCATCGGGACTCTTTTTATTCACCCTTTTGATATTAGTATTAGGGATGTCAATCACTTCATACCCTTCTAAAACAGCAGGTGCAGCATCAGAATTGGAGTTTGTATTACTACAAGCAGCCAATACTATAATGAAAAAAATTAAAAGAAGATTTCTCATAAATTTCAATTTTATTAAAGAATTAATTTTTTAAACTTCGCTTACCTTAAAAAGGCGACGTAAAATTATTAATTTTCTGCTGCTTAAAAAGTTTAGTTACTATCAGCAAATGAAACTAAGAAATTTATTTTTTATTGGTGCTTTCCTAGTTTTTGCTTTAGCAATGGCCTTAAAGCACTTACCCTATTTTCAAAAATCAGTTTCCTATTTAGAAATTCCACTTGTTGCTATTGAACCAGCAGAAGTACAAACCATTTCTATCCAAAAAGGAACAGAAGAGTTATTATTAACCAAAGCGTCTGGTAATTGGCTTTCTACAAACGGACAATGGAGCAATAATTTAGATGGAGATCGGGTCCTTGCGCTACTGAATGCCCTACGGTCTGTAAAATCAATTGGGATTGTTGCCCAGAATGAGGCTGCGTGGCCTCAATTTAACCAAGCTCCTCCCGAAGTTCATTTTGTGCGTTTATACAACAAGAAAGCCTTGATGAAATCTTTTTATCTTTCTGCGACAGCGAGGCCTGATACCTCTTTAGATCAGGCTGTTTTTTTGCGTTTACCTCAAACCACCTTAGTCTATGAAGTTCCTGGTCAGCTTGGAAGTCTATGGCTACAACCTTTTGGGCTCTATAGGGATCGGCAATTATTGGTCTTTGATCCACAAGCTGTTCGGCAGATACGTATTGAAACACCTTTGGGTGACTCTTTGAGATTAATCCACGCAGATTCTATCTGGCAAGACAATCTAGGCGAATTTTGGCAAGATAGTCAATTAAGACCTTGGCTTCAAAGCATTTCTAATTTACAGGGACAATCTTATGCAGAGCGGTTTAATGAGGTAGAAAAGCAAGGATTGCCAACAACTCGATATACATTTTCAATAGACAACCAAGGACCAGTAACCTTAGAGATTTACGCTGATAGCAACCAAGTAGACTTTCCTTTTGTTATTCGATCAAATCAATTTCCGGGACGTTATTTTAAAAGTGACTCCACAGGACTGTATCAAGACTTAAAGTTTTTTAATAATGGGAGATTTAATTCAGGTTTATGAAGCTGGTGCACCAGCTTTTTTTCAAAGTTTGACGGGGATGCTAATCATCGCAAGTATCTTTTTTATTGGAGCGGCTTTGATTCTATGGCTGGGAAAAAAAATTCCTTATAACTATCGGACGCTCCTGGCAATGCTCAGTTTCTTCTTTGGAGCTATTGCATTGGGTAATGGCTATTTTAAAAAGATGACCAATACAGAAGTTGGTACAGTGAAAATTTATCAAAATGGAATCGAAACCCCAAGAGGATCTGCTCTTTTTTCTGAAATGAAAGAGCTATTTATCTACGTTGATCAGGAAAAATCTTTTATTAATCCAACCCAGGTAGTTGATGTTCGTAAAGTTTTGCTCATAAAAATTCAGGATAAGAAACAACTCGAACTACAAGGGGCTTATTATCCAATACAAGATATTCTTAATCAAATTGAGGATCTAAGAAAATAGCCTAAGACTTTGCTGCTTCAGCAACATTTCTAATGGTCTTATACATTGGATATGGACCTTGCAAAAAGCTTTTAAGGTCTATCCAAATGGCCTTTTCGATGTCCTCTTCAGTTTGAGGAATAAGTTGGAGGTCTGTCGTTTTCATTTCAAACCAATAAGTCCGTTTAAGTACTCTTTTACCACTTTTTAAACGGTAGGTATGATAGGTAGTCGGTAAGGGGCTACCTAATTCTAGTTTTTTGACCCCGGTTTCTTCCTGGACTTCTCGAATGGCAGCAGCCTCAATAGCTTCTCCTTTATCAATTTTACCTTTGGGTAAATCCCAAGATCCTCTCCGGTAGATTGCCAATATTTGACCCTCCGTATTGTAAACCAAACCACCTGCTGCCTCAATTAACTTATGGTATTTCTTAAAATCTTTGACAAGTTGAGGTAAATCATCCGTATACAAGTATACGAATTCATAGGAAGTGTTCTTTTCCAATAAATCACTATAATTAAGGATAATTTTAGAGATTCCAGGATAACGAGCTACCAGTCGGGTAGGAGAAGGGCTTGGTAAGGTTTCTTTACTTTCAAGCTTTGCCAAAATTAAGGGCGTTTCATTAATGTAGATTTTGTACATTTGCGTTTCAAATTATTCAGCCTGTAATATTTTTATATGGATATAGCAACCGAAGTCGCACGAAAATTGCTACAAATTAAGGCAATAAAATTGAGTCCTCAAAAGCCATTTACTTGGGCTTCTGGAATATTATCACCCATTTATTGTGATAATCGACTCGTATTATCTCACCCGGATGCTCGTGATTTAGTGATTAAAGGTTTTGTAGAAGAGAGTAAAAAATATCCTAATGTTGATGCGATTGCCGGAGTAGCTACTGCGGGTATTCCTCATGGTGCTTTGTTAGCAGACCGTTTAGGATTACCTTTTGCCTACGTTCGTTCTAAAGCAAAAGCGCATGGAAGGCAAAATAAAATTGAAGGTCAATTAGCTAAAGGAGCTAAAGTACTTGTTGTTGAAGATTTGATTTCTACCGGAGGGAGTTCCTTGCAAGCAGTTGATGCATTAGTAGATTACGGAGTAGAAGTAGAAGCTGTAGTTTCTATTTTTACTTATGAATTACAAAAAGCAAGTGATGCTTTTGCCAAAGCCAAATGTACGCTTAGCAGCCTTTCTTCCTATTCTGTTTTATTGGACGAAGCTAAAAAGCAAGGTTATATCGATACTGAAGAATTAGCATTATTAAAGCAATGGAGGAGTGCTCCTGCGGAATGGAGTCCATCCTAACGCTATTATAAAAAGAAATAAATACCGATGTCAATTTTAACATCAAAGTCTGAAGCTTTCTTAGAAAACTACCTGAACAATGCTTCCCCCACTGGTAATGAAATTAGTGGTCAAAAGCTCTGGCTAGAATACTTACGTCCCTATATTGATGATTGGGATATTGATAACTATGGGACAGTTTATGGAGTCATTAATCCTGGCAAACCTTATAAGGTAGTTATCGAAGGCCACGCTGACGAAATTGGATGGATGGTCCATCACATTTCGAAGGAAGGATTTATTAATGTCATTCGCAATGGTGGTTCTGACCATTTAATTGCACCATCCAAACGCGTTGATATTCATACCTCAAAGGGAGTAGTTAAAGGCGTTTTTGGTTGGCCTGCGATTCACACTCGTAGAGGGGAAGATGCCAAGTTGACGCCAAAGCCAGAGAATATTTTCATTGATGTCGGGGCAAAAGATAAAAAAGAAGTCGAAGCAATGGGAATCCATATTGGCTGTCTGGTAACTTTCGAAGACCAATTTATGGTATTGAATGATCGTTACTATGTAGGCCGTGCTCTAGACAATCGGATGGGAGGCTTTTGTATTGCTGAAGTGGCCCGTTTGCTAAAAGAAGAACAAATAGAATTACCTTATTCTCTTTACATCGTTAATTCAGTACAAGAGGAGATTGGTTTGAGGGGTGCCGAGATGATTGCCCAAACCATTAAACCTGACGTGGCAATTGTGACGGATGTGACCCATGATACGCACACCCCCTTAGTTAATATCCAGAAAAATGGGGATGTCAAATGTGGTAAAGGTCCATCTGTTACTTATGCTCCTGCTGTACAGACTGGCTTGTTGAACCTTATTATCAACACTGCGGAAGAAAATGAAATTCCACTGCAAAGAGAAGCGGCATCACGCCGAACAGGTACGGATACCGATGCTTTTGCCTATTCCAATGGAGGCGTTCCTTCTGCTCTGATTTCTTTACCTCTACGATATATGCATACCACGGTGGAGATGGCGCATAAAGAGGACGTAGAGAATGTGATTCGTTTAATTCTTGAATCCTTAAAGAAAATAGAAGCTGGACAAAGCTTTAAATATCTTTCAAAATCAGATTATTAGAACAAAATTATTTAATTATAATTATTAAAGCATTTGATTGGGTAAAGCTGGATATTTAAGCTTTACCCAATTTTTATGCCTAATTAAAATATGCCAACTAGCTACAATCTTTTGAGAGAAATGATCTGGAAGTTGATGAAGTTTTTACTTTACAGCAATGTTTGGATTGCAGTAGCGGCAGTAGCACTATCTTTACAAACGGCCTACATTTATACCGGTCAAATATCTTTAACCAAGCTTCAGTTCTTTATTCTTACGTCCACTTTGTTTGTATATGCTGCACATCGACTAGTGGCACTTAAAAAGCTGGAATCCAACCAATGGCAAGAGCGTTTTTTTTATATTTCTAAGGCACAACGCTGGATATTCGCTTACGCAAGCTTAGCCGCTTTGACAAGTGGTGTTTTATTCTTTTTTCTGTCTAGGTCTTTACAATTGGCCATTTTACTACCTGGATTACTTTCTTTGGCTTATGTTTTTCCTGTCTTAAAAGGGAAACGTAGAATACGAGATATTCATTTCCTGAAAATATTTCTAATCGCCTTGGTATGGGCTTGGGTGACCGTGTTTTTACCAGCAATCGACCTATACTTAGAGCAAGATGCGAGCCTTTATTTAATTGGTTTTGAACGCTTGTGTTTTATTTTCGCGATAACCATACCTTTTGATATTCGGGATCTGTTATTGGATCAACAACAGTCCGTTAAAACCTTACCTGGTGTAATTGGCTTAAAGGCCGCGCGACAACTCGCAGCAACTTTACTAGTTCTATCCTTATTTACCAATTTATATCTTTGGTATGGAGAGGTTTATTCCTCAGGACAATTAGTTGGACTACTAATATCTAGTATTGCTGCTTTTATCTTAATTGTACAAGCAAATCTTGAAAGACCTGATTATTACTTTACTGGATTGCTAGACGGTACCATGCTCTTGCAATTCAGTCTATTTTATTTATTGAGTTAAATCCGGAGCCTACTGAGTGATTTTTTCAATCGCTCTATCTAATACTGGATCTCTGTTTTGTAATCGATCCAGATCCGTCATAATCACAAACTCATCTGGAGGCACACCACTCTCAAAGTTTTCTCCATCCGGAGTTAAAGTCCTAGAAATGGAGAACCGGTAGGTCCAGCCATTGGGTATTTGACCTCCATTAGGAATGCCCAGGCCACCACCTGTGAAATCTCCCATCAAAGTGAAGTTTGGCAGCGCTCTAGCACCAAGCGCGAAAAAAGAAGTCGCACTATAAGAACCTCTATCCAAGAGAACCACGACTTCTTTTTCATAAGTCCTGCGTTCTGTTTCTGGCTCTAAAAAAGCGGGTTGTGCTTCGGAGAAATCTTCTGGTCCAGGGCCATTTTTTATAAACGAATTATAAATCAAGGTTTTTTCCGTTGCGAATCGATTCAATATCGTAAAAACATTACTCATACTGCCGCCACCATTTTGGCGAAGGTCAAAAATTAGACCATCCGTTTCTTCATATAACAAGAAGAGGAAATCCAAATCAAAGTTGGTAACTGTACTACTGAATGAGGAATAACGGATATAACCTACACGTTGATCTGCTAAAAAATCGTGTTGGAAAGGGCCCGTTGTGTAAGGTTTTTCGCTTAAGTAATTTTCACGGATTAGCCTATAATCAATGTTCTCAGGACCCAAAAAATCTATATTAAACCTTGAGACATTGAAGGGTGAAAATAGGTTTACATATCCGTCTCTTAATTCGTTGAGCATATCTGCAAGAATATTAAAAAGTTGGATAGGGTTAGTGTCATCCGTAATCTGTGGGCTGTACCTTTCATAAACCTCGTCCCAATCAATCCCTTTGTATT
>CAXIDD010000270.1:0-7155 GCA_964021975.1 uncultured Saprospirales bacterium
GATTTAGTTATTACTGACAATGCCAAACTAGAGAATGTAGATGGTTTCCAAAACCTAAGTTCTGTTGGAGGAGATGGATTAGAGGTGATTGAGGCTAGTTTACGAAGCTCATCTTCTGAAAATGGTACTTTTAGACTGGAAACTAATCCGGAATTAGTATCTGTTAATTTTGCAAGCCTTAGCTATGTTAGTGGAGATATGATTTTATATGACAATGACAAACTAGGAAATCTTGATGGCTTTATAAGCCTAGAAACCGTGGGAGGCGACCTATCTGTAAATAATAATAATAGCCTGATTGATGTAGATGGTTTTCGAAATGTCAAAGAAATAGGAGGAAACCTTGAAATGATTGGTAATGAGGTATTAAGTATGTGTGCAGGAATTTTTGTCTTGGTTCAAATGGCAAGACCTGGTGTAATGGATCAGCTACTTGAAGGGAATGGAGATGGTTGTACAGTCGAAGAGGTTATTCAAAATGGACCTATAGAAATACCCGCTATGCCTAAGATATATGTGTTCCTATTGGCAGGAATTTTAAGTGTAGTAGCTTTAATAGGGGCCTTTTATATTGGTGAATAGTATTTATATAAGGGTTACCCAGAGATGAAATAGAGCCCTAAGGGGCAGGGCAATGGATTGGATTTTTTTTGTAGTTGAGGTTTATATGAAGAAAATGTGTAATAGACACGACTTGATCTGACAGTCAATGGTCGGGAGTATCCCGTTTGGTGTGTCATTCAGAGCGAAGCTCTGAGAGCGGCATCGCAACGCAAGGAGGCCGTAGGCCGACTGGAGTTGCGATGCCGCTCGCTTTTTCAATTTTCTATCCATTGGGTGAATCGCTCCCCAAATTTTTCAGCAAACTCATCTTGAATAGTCAAGTGATTAAATGCTTTTTTCTTCCAGGACTTTTCACTCTGCATTAAGGTCAAATAGAGTTGTTTGGTTAAGGCCTTTTCACTGATCCAGGCTCCTTTACTCTTGGTTACTTTTCGGATAATCCGATGTAATGCCTCCACAGGATTGGTCGTGTAAATGATCTTACGAATAGCTGCAGAGAACTCCATAAATGCCATTAATTCATCCCAATCGTCTCGCCACTTCTTAGCTATCCTTTTGCCATGCTTAGGCCATTTTTGTTCAAATACCTCCAATTCTAAGGCAGCTTGCTCTTTGGACACCGCACTATACACCTTTCGTAAGTCTGAGCATAGCTTCTTGCGGTCTTTATCCGATATAAATCGAACCGAATTCCTGATTTTATGAACTATACAGCGTTGTACAATCGTCTTAGGATATACTTGTTGTATCGCTTGTTTGAAGCCAGGTAAACCATCTACACAGGCAATAAATATATCCTCTAAACCTCTTTTTTGTAAATCTTCCAATATCACACCCCATTGACTAGAACTCTCATTATCAGATAGATAAATACCTAAAATGTCTCTTTGCCCTTCTGTATCTATTGCATATAAGCTGTATACGCATTTATCTCTAAATACGCCGTCTTCTTTTACCCGAAAATGGATCCCATCTAAATACAAAATCAAATAACAACCTCTTAGAGGCCTATTTTGCCAAGCCAATATAGCAGGCCAAACTCGATTGGTAATTGTACTTATTGCACTAGTCGAATAATCAATACCATACAACTGGTGTAGTAAACTATGAATATCTTCTACCGAGTTCCCTTTGGCATATAAGGATAAAATGATCTCGTCTATACCCCCTTTTACCAAACGGCTACCCTTTTCTACAATCACCGGCTGAAAAGTCCCCGCACGATCCCGGGGTGGTTCGATCGATAACTCCCCAGCTTTAGTCTTTACCTTTTTCTTGCCATGTCCATTACGACGATTTTTTGCTCCCGACGCCTTCGATTCTGATAAATGATGGTCTAGTTCGCCTTCTAAACTCGCGTTTACCACGCTTTGTAATAAAGTGCTAAATAACCCATCTTCGCCTATCCAAGGCTTCCCAGATAATAAGCCTTCTTCTATCTCTTTGCGATAGCGCTCATCTGGGATGATGTCTGATAATCTTGGTGTTTTTCCTTTTTTCATGTCAATAAATTTAACTATTTTATTTTTTAATTCATTGACACACTAAATTGGATAGTCTCCAATTGTTTTCAGGAAGGGACCTTTCTCAACTTCTATACTTTACTACATCCTAAGCCATTAAGCACTATCACATAGCGTCAGCATTATCAAACCTTTAGTGCACCGTCTTTGATAGATTTTCTAGAGAAACCACCAAAGTCACTCAAAGTTACATCTAAAAGGAATAAACAAACAACGGTCCATGAAAACCTTATTCCTTACTCTAATCACCTTATTACTCGGATTCCAATTACAAGCACAAATCACGGGGCTTTGGGAAGTTACCCAAGTACAGGTGGGCGACCAAACACCCACACCTACTGCCAAATGGTTTGACTTAAAAGAAAACGGGCAAATGCTTTCTGGTAACGGTGGCATCATTAATCAGCGCGGAAGCTGGCAGATCAAAAATGCCCAACTCACTTTTTATGATCTAAACGGACAAGCGGACCCCGCCGGAGCTTTCATGGTAAAAACTGAGGAAGACCAAATGACCTTGGAACGGGAAGAAGAAGGTATGTCCGTCAAAGTCTCGCTCCAACGAATTGAAAATATCCCAATGGCCAGTTGGGACCATCTACTCGGTGCCTGGCGTATTAAAGAAATCTGGGCAGGAGACGAAAACATTACCGCCGATAAAGATCCGGAAAAGAAGTTTTCCATGTTCATACAATGGGACAACGTCTTTAAAACTTATAATGATCTCCAGGGGCGACCTAGACACTTTGGCCTCTGGCAAATTCATGGCCACCGTGCTGAGTTACGTCTCCAAAGCTTCGATGGTACGACCACCAATGAATTATGGCGGATTGTGGACATGGATCAGTCGCGGATGGTACTGGAAAGCATGGATGAAAGTGAAGTGACGAAGTTGGTGTTTGGGCGTTAAGCATTATCCTCCTGTGCCGCCTTCAATTTTTCCGCATTCTCTGCTACTTGTAGCGCTTCGATAATCTCATGAAGATTACCTTCTAGGACTTTATCTAAGCTGTAAAGCGTCAGATTAATTCGATGGTCGGTCACGCGGTTTTGGGGAAAGTTGTAAGTGCGGATTTTATCGGAGCGGTCACCACTACCAACTAGCGAACGGCGCTTGGCGGCCTGCTCAGAATCGTGTTGGGCACGTTGAGAGTCGTAGATCTTTTGGTATAGGCGTTGGATGGCAATCTCCCGGTTTTTGATCTGGGAGCGACCGTCTGTACTTTCCGCAACAATACCCGTTGGCAGGTGTGTGAAACGTACACCAGATTCTGTTTTATTAACGTGCTGACCACCCGCACCACTAGAGCGGAAAGTATCTACTTTAAGGTCCGCTTTGTTGATCTCAACATCCTCCATTTCTAGCTTGGGCATGACGACCACGGTTGCAGCAGAAGTATGGACACGACCTTGAGACTCTGTTTTGGGGACGCGTTGTACGCGGTGAGCACCAGATTCAAACTTTAGGGTGCCGTAGACATCTTCGCCGGTGATTGCTAGCACCAGTTTGTTGTAGCCACCTACGGAGCCTTCGTTGACTTCTACTACTTCGGCTTTCAGGCCTTTAGCGTCGAAGTAACGGCTGTACATTTTATAGAGATCTCCCGCAAAGAGGGACGCTTCGTCTCCACCCGTACCAGAGCGAATTTCGAATAAGACATCTTTGGAGTCATTGGGATCTTTAGGGATGAGGAGGAATTTAATTTCCTCTTCCATTTCCTCTTGTTTAGGCTGTAGCTCATCCAGCTCCATTTGCGCCATTTCCTTCATGTCAGGATCGACACTAGTTTGGATCATTTCCTTGGCTGTTGCGATATTGCCAACCACGTCTCGATACTCATGATAGATGACTATCAAGGGTTTCAAATCTTTATATTCTTTACTGACCTTCATATAGCGATCCATATCAGACATCACATTGGGGTCTGACAATTGCTCTTCTAAATATAAATACCGTTCGTGGATCGCTTCTAATTTATCTAGCATTTCTTTTATTTATCGATTTGGTGCGGTTTGATTTAGTAGTATAAGCTTCTTAAAAAAGCTGATACTTATTTCATCACTTCATCTTTTCTGTTTATCAAACTAAAAATGTGTAGATAAAGTTTCTAAAAGTACTTTTCAAGAAGCAAAAATAAAATAAGTTCGCCAAACACTAGTGTTTAGGTACATATAAAATAGCATATCTAAAGGCTTATTATAGATTAAAACTTTATTTTGCGCCCATACAAATAGATAAATGGCATTAATTTTAAATTTAGAGAGTGCAACCGCCTGGTGTTCTGTAGCAATTGGAAAAGACGGTATCTTACTTGAAACAGCGGCGGCAGCTAATACTTTTGCTCATTCTGAGCAAATTACGCTTTTGATACAACAAGTTTGTCAGGCAGCCGGTGTCTCCTTAGCGGATTTAGATGCAGTAGCGGTGAGTCAAGGGCCGGGTTCTTACACGTCTTTGCGCGTGGGAATGAGCACGGCAAAGGGGATTTGTTATGCCTTAAACAAACCTATGATTGGAGTATCCACGCTTTTAGCTCAAGCCCAAGGTGCCCTTTTAGATCTTCCTGCTGAGCGTTTTGAAAATCGGCCATTAATTATTCCAATGATCGATGCTCGTCGGATGGAAGTTTATACGAATATTTTTGACTTGGAATTGATGGCAAAAAGCGAAGATGAAGCCAAAATCATTGAAGAAAGTTCTTATCAGAATTTTTTTCAGTTAAGACAAAATCTTATATTTACAGGAGATGGCTGTGAAAAATGCCGTTCTATACTCGAAAACGACCATACTTATTTTTACCCTTCACACGCAAAAGCAGCCTATTTGGTCCCACTCGCAGAAAAAGCGTTTCAGGCCAAGCAGTTCCTAGATATTGCTTATGCCGCACCGTTTTATTTAAAGGCACCTAATATTACAACACCTAAAAAATTACTTTAAAAATAACTTGTTCAATACTCGTTACTTTAGGCTTTTTGTTACGTCTTTAATTTAAACATAGAATTAAATAGAATACAAAATCTTTTTTTGCGTTATATCTAGGTCCCTTTCCTATTGAAACATTGAACGAAATTCGCTATTTTTACCTAGAGAACTCGTTCTGAAAGAATTAAACATACTAATAAATAGGAATAAATAACTTATAAGTAATTAGGGTCAAAGCCTTTTATATCAAGAGGAAAGGATCTTTTATCGTATAATTTATCTGTTTCCAATTCTAAACAACAATAATTTGGTACGAAATTTGAATTAACTAGCTTGTATCAAATTTTTTACTGAAATAAACTATTTTATGAGAAAGCAAAAAGAAGGGAATGTGACCCTCCGAAAAGGGACTGAAGAAATTCAGTTAGACTACGCCGAATTGAGAAAAGCCGTCCTGGTGCTTAGAGCGCTCAACCACAAATTAAGGCAAAGAATTATCGATCTACTGGAAGAACAAGACAGTATGACGGTAACCGATATCTATATTAAATTGCGCTTGGAGCAATCAGTCGCCTCTCAGCATTTAGCTATCTTGCGACGTGCAGGCGTGGTAAGTACTTCCCGAAACGGAAAATTTATTTATTATTCTTTAGATCAAGGTCGCTTAGCACAAATTGGCCGCTTAATTGAAGAGTTGGCTGGCTAGGAAGCTTCCTTATCGGAGCTTTATCCAAGCAATATTTTTATTTTTTTTTGAGAAAACAAAAACGAAGTTACTGTTTAAAAGGGGAGGTTTTAAACGGAGGCTTCACAGAGAGAAAGAGAAAACTATTTATTACCATTTAAACATCAATTAGATGAAAACGACAAAAGTTAGTATCCTCAGCGATAAGCTGAAGGAGTCTTCAGAGTTATTGCGTGCTTTGACGCATCCTTTAAGATTGGAAATCTTGCAATTCATAGATCAGCAAAATAACATCAACGTTAATAAGATTTACAATACCCTCAATTTAGAACAATCTATTACTTCTCAGCATCTACGTATTTTGCGCAACGCAGGAATCGTAGAAACCCAAAGAGATGGTAAATTCATTTATTATAGCATCAATTACGATCGGGTAGGGAATACCATTAATGCCATCAATGGCTTTTTAGCAGAAGAAGCTTAATATAAGGCTTCAATTAATGGCAAAAAAAATCAGCACTAGAATTTCTAGTGCTGATTTTTTTATTTTCAATTCTCAATAGCCGAAGTTTAACAATCCCAGGGCATCTTATTGATCCGACGTTCATGACGACCGCCATCGAAAGGTGTACTTAGGAATATCTTCACAGATTCCAAAGCCGCAGCTTCCGTTACAAATCGTACTGGTAGGGACAAGATATTAGCATTATTATGCGCTCTGGCCAATTGAGTAATTTCTGAATTCCAACACAGGGCAGAACGTACACCCTGATGTTTATTAGCAGTCATCGAAGCACCATTGCCACTGCCACAAAGGACAATACCAAAGTCTACCTCCTTATTTTCTACTTTTTCTGCAACTGGATGTATAAAATCTGGATAATCAACGGAATCCAAAGAATCCGTACCAAAATCCAGGACCTCAATCCCCTGTTCAGCAAGCATGGCCTTAATAGCATCCTTATAAGGGAAACCTGCATGGTCACAGCCAATGGCAATCTTTTTAACATGCTCCATGATCATCTAGTCTTTTAATGGTTGCTGGGTCGGCGCCGGAGGCGCTGGTGCCAGGTAAGAACCGAATAAAGCTTGGTATCTTTGTAAAGATTCCTGATCGTCTGCTTGTTGAGCAAAGCTCAATAAACTACTTGCTGTAGTCTGTGCATAACGCTGTTGTTGTGCATAGCTGCTTTGTAGTACCTGCGGACTAAGGGATCCATAAAACTCCAACTCATCTAAAATATTATTGGCTAGAATATCCAAGTGTGGTTTCGCTTTTTCGTATGCTCCGGCACGGATGTATACATCTAACATGTATGCCGTCTGATAATCATACGGAAAGTTGAAATTCGGGAAAGCCTCAAAATATTGATCACCTAAGGCTACTGCTTGTTCTTGCTTACCCTCGCGGTTGAGTGCCTCACCCGTCCGAACCATCATAAATTGCATGGACTGTACACTTG
>CAXIDD010000271.1:0-7153 GCA_964021975.1 uncultured Saprospirales bacterium
AGTCTAATTGGTCTATTTTAATGGAGAAAAGCTTGTAGGTATCAAAAGTTCAGCAGTCAATGAATCTACTATTTTTCCATCCTCGATCGAATTAGCATAAGCACTTTTCCAGGCTGGGTCAGCCGAAAAAGATTCCCAACTTGCTTTTCTGGCAGTGGTATCTGGGAAAGTAATAAAATAGGTTAATACATTTTTTGCCAGTGGATTTTCCTGGCTCATGTTGAAATAGGCAATGTTTTTCATACCATTATTCTCAAATATTTCCATGGTATGATTTTGGAATCGCTGATGTAAGGCACCAAGTTTTCCAGGGAAAGTATAATAGGTCCGCATTGAAAAGATCCTAGGACTGGTGTCTTCCAATGATAGCTTAGGAGAATAAGCTGTATATGTGAAAAAGGTATTATGGATTGAATCTACCAATGGACCATTTACTCTGGAAGCTTCCCAGGCTTTAGTCCATTCCGGATCACTGATGAAATTTTCCCAGGCTTGGTCTCTATGTGCTTTGCTTTGATAGCCCATTAAGTAAACCAATTTATTCTCGGTATTATCCATTGGTAACCAATAAGCAATATTGGTCATATCGTGTTTTTCGAAAAGTTTCATGGTATGATCCTCAAAACGCTTTAGTAGTTCCTCTAATTTACCTTCGTTGGCATAATAAGTTCGCAACTCAAAGAAACTTGGTTCATAAGCTAGGTTTTCATTGGAGCTTTCTTGTTCTGTCGCGGTATCCGAGTCAGAATTTGAACTACAGGACAGAAAACCAATGCTGAAAGCTAAAAAAAGGATAAAGTATCTCATAAGATCTGTTTGGATGGATAAATGCTCAGCAAAGTAGTACTTATCTCCATGATAATCCAAAACAAGCGAAGCAAATTTAAACCTATACATATAATGTTGGTTCTATTGGTATTAAATCAACTTTATGTCTACTGTTCAGCAATCTATCGTTTCCTTAGCCCAGAAAGATCAAATACTAGCTAACATTATTGCGCTGGTTCCACAACCAGTCATTGATTCTACAGGATCGGTTTTTCATGATTTGATGAGTTGTATTTTAGAACAGCAAATCCATTATCGCAGCACAAAAAAGATCTTTCAAAAACTGATGGATACAGCAGGACTAGAGATATTGACACCAGATAATTTTGAAGTCTTAGAAGCAAAAGCTTTTGGGAAGCTCAAACTAGCTGCTAATAAATATCGGACGATTTTAGACGTTTTGGAATATTTTCAAAATGAAAGCAATGACTGGATGTCTATGGAAGATCAAAGCATCCGAAAACAGTTAACTCAAATCAAAGGCATTAGCAATTGGACAGTAGATATGATCTTATTGTATACACTGGAGCGGTCCAATGTTTTTCCAGCGGATGATTATCACCTCAAACAGATAATACCTAAACTTTACCCTATCAATCCTAGCAATTCCTTAAAAAAGGAAATGAAGACCATTGCTGAGCCTTGGAAGCCACAGTGCTCTTTAGCTGTTAAATATTTATTTGCCTGGAAAAAGTATAAGCCACAAAATTAAATTCAAATAGCTTCTTACAATTAATTAATTTTAAACCTATGCAAAACGGAGGCTCAGCAGATTTAGCATTGATGGGAGGTGGAATCCCACCCTGGTTATTTGATCGAATGGTTCAATTGAGCTTACCAATTGTGGAGTCAATTATAGTAGAAAAGGGGCACCAAGAATTCTTGCGCAGAATGGCCGACCCTTTCTGGTTTCAAAGTTTTGGCGCAGTGATTGGTATGGATTGGAATTCCTCAGGTGTTACGACAGCAGTGATGGCTGCCTTGAAAAAATCCATCAACCCAAGGTCCAAATCATTAGGTTTGTATATCTGTGGAGGAAAAGGCAAACAATCTTTAAAAACCCCGCAGGAATTACTTCGGGTTGGAGACCAAACCGGATTAGATGGGAATCAACTGGCAAGGTTTAGTAAACTTAGTGCCAAGGTAGACAATTCTGCCATTCAGGATGGATTTCAGCTTTACTTGCATAGCTTCATCGTGAGCGATAAAGGAGATTGGACGGTGGTCCAACAAGGTATGAAAACCTCAGATGCCAGTGCCAGAAGGTATCATTGGCATTCGGATAGTATTCAATCATTTACAGAAGAACCACATGCGGCCATTTGTGGGGATGATCAAGGGTTGATATTAAATTTGGTGGATAAGCAGGCGAAAGGCAATAAAACAGGTATCCTGGAAATCGTTGCTGAAGCTCCGGAAAGAATGATCAAAGAGATTCCGAAATTATTACTTCCGAGGTATTGTGATGTAAAAGCCAAGGATGTAAACTTAAAGAGATTGGGAAGCATCCTTTGGTTGGCCCAAGAAGCGCAAACCCAAAATTTTGAAGATCTATTACTATTAAAAGGTCTGGGGCCTCGTACCTTACAATCTTTATCTTTGGTGAGTGAAATTATTCATGGTTCGCCAGCAAGATTTAGTGATCCCGCCCGGTTTTCATTTGCCCACGGCGGTAAAAATGCCAGACCATTCCCAGTGCCTACCAAGGTGTATGATGAAACAATTCAAGTTCTTACAAAAGCGGTGGAAAATGCAAAAATTGGCCAATTAGATAAGCATAAAGCAATTGCTAAATTAAGCGACATTGCTCAAAAAGCAGAGCAGGGGTTTCAGCCGAATGATGATTTTGAGGCTTTAGTGGAGAAAGAACGAAAAGACTCCTGGAAATATGGTGGACGGACCTTGAATGGTCATGTCAATAAAACACCTCCAAACAATCAATTAAGTTTGTTTGATAAACTCAATTATTATGCTAAATAAACGCAAGCTGCTTACTTTGTTTTCCTTTTTATTGTTAGTAAACCTTGGTACAGCACAAACCAAAGTGCTTTACAAACAAGTTGATACCACAAAATTATTTTTGGAAGTTTATCCAGCACAAACCAAAGTAGGAAGTGCTCCGGCTCCAGGTATTGTTTTCTTTTTTGGTGGCGGTTGGACGGGAGGCACACCGAGTCAGTTTAAGCCTCATGCTGAATATTTTTCAGCTAGAGGTATTCATTGTTTTTTGGCGGATTATCGAGTGGCTAGCCGAAATAAAACGACTCCATTTGAGGCTTTAAAAGACGCTAAATCAGCTATGCGTTTTCTGAAGTCCCACGCCCAGGATTTTGACTTAGATTCCAGTAGAATTGTTGCCGCAGGTGGATCTGCGGGTGGACATTTGGCAGCTGCAACGGCGCTAATTACAGATTATAATGATAAGGATGATGATTTATCCATTTCTCCCATTCCTGCAGCATTAATGCTGTTTAACCCAGTAATAGACAACGGTCCTGGTGGATATGGTTATAATCGGATTGGTGCCCAATACAAATCATTTTCTCCTTTACACAACATAAGAAAAGGTGCCCCACCAACCATATTTTTCTTGGGAACAAAGGATAGATTAATTCCAGTAGAAACAGCGAAATATTATGAGAAGGTTATGGAGCAAGTCAAAAGCACTTGTAAACTATATATTTACGAAGGGCAAAAACATGGTTTTTTTAATTACAGAAACCTAAGTTATTATAAAAATACCGTATTGGCAGCTGATGACTTCTTGCAATCTCTAGGCTTTTTAAAACAGCATCCCAAGGTTTCAATAAATTGATTAAATCACTGGACAGACTTGTCCTAAAACTATTATTTTTGATCCAAAGACTTAAAAATCAATAGAAAAGTAATTATAAATGTACAAATCATATAGGCATTAAAATCTACTACACCATTTGCAATGGTTAATGCAATCCAAGCGCCCATTACAAGTAAACCTAATGTCAAATAAAATTGCTTACGCAAATTTACGGTGTTGACCTTTCGCTTTACTTGATCAAATGTTATTGATTTACTTTGGTAAGCTTTGTTGTAATTGATATGATTATCCATTTGGTTGTTGCTTTCCTCTAAAGTTCGACAATAAAAACATTTGTTAATATTTATATTTTAAATGCCAACTATAACTTTTATTTATGTATATCAATTTTAACACCACTAAGCCTATCCTGATTTTTGCCATTTTGCTAGTAAGTGGATTTGGTAGCTTCAGTACTTTACATGCTCAAGATTTTAATTTACACAATCCAGTAAGCCTACCGGATAAGAGTCAAGAATCAATGGTTCGGCAGCGGATTGGATATACGGACATTAGTATTCTATACCATAGTCCTGCTACCCGCGGAAGATCCATTTGGGGAGGCCTAGTACCCTATGGACAAGTATGGCGAGCTGGTGCTAATGAAAACACTGTTTTTACCATAACAGATGATGTAGAAATCATGGGGAACGTTCTACCTGCTGGCTCCTACGGTTTGCACCTTTTGCCTGAAAAAGAGGAATGGACCTTTATTTTTTCAAAAAACCATACTTCCTGGGGTTCTTATTTTTATGATGCTCAAGAAGATGCTTTACGCGTCTCTGTGCCCGTTGAAAAAGCACCAGAATACCGAGATTGGATGGCCTTTGATTTTCATCAAAGAGATAGAGGTAGTGCTTCCATCTTTTTGACTTGGGGAGATCTTCGAGCCGGATTTGAACTTAAAACAGATATAGATCAACTGGCTTTAGAAAATATTCGCTTACAATTACGTTCTGATGCCTATTGGGAGTGGTTTAGTTGGTGCCAGGCAGCGGATTACTGTGCCCAATATAATATCAATACTAAGCAAGCATTGGAGTGGATAGATCGTTCGATTGCCATGCAAGAGAACTTTTCTAACCTTGATGTAAAAGCTAAATTACTGAATCAAATGGGCCAAAAAAGTGCAGCTGAAGAAGTAATGGCGCGGGCCATTGAGGTAGGCGTGCCGCTTTATCTGGAACGCTATGGACGTCGCTTGATGAGGCAGGACAATAACCAAGAAGCCATTTTTGTTTTCCAGCAAGCCATCAAAAAAGATCCGTCTTATTGGCGAGCTCATTTTAATTTAGGAAATGCATTGGAAGCAACCGGCAAGATGAAGCCTGCCCAAAAAGCCTTTAAAAAAGCTTTGGAAGCTGCTCCTTCAGCTAGCAAAGGAGCTATTCAAGCCAAAATCAAATAATTTATAACTGTTCTCTAATCCATGCTAAGACAGGATCATGACCGCTTAGCATATCCTTAATGCTTGGCCGAATCGTTTGATTAGGAACAACACCATGCCCTGTATTCTCAAAAGATACATTTTTAGTCGATTGAATAAGTGGGAGAGACAGGACAATTTTACTATTGGGTAATTCTAACTTGGGAATGATTCGGGCTACGGTCAGAAAGGGGCTGCCGCCGGCCTCTTCTCCAACAATAATAGCGCGTTCTTGGCTTCTTATTTGCCCCGCAAAACTACCGGCTGCCGAACTGGTAAATCCGTCGATTAATAAAAATAGTTGCCCTTTGAATTGGCCTTTTTGAGGCTGATGTACTTTGAATTGCTTTGGATCTTGAAGGATAAAAGAAGTATCTGCTTTTTGCCAGGGACGCTCTTCAAAATAGGAAACAGATCCATTTTCAATGAAATACGTTTCATCCTCAATAGCAGCTACTTTGGCTTCAATGCTTTTGCAAATCTGAAAAGGATTATTTAAAAGATAAGTCAATAGGAATTCTGTAGGTTCGGGCTGCCCTCCCGTATTTCCTCGAATATCTAATACCAGGTTTTTAATATCTTTTCGGGCAATTTCTTTGAAGGCTTTCTTGAGAAAGGCCTTATATTTTTGTCCCTTTTCCTTAATTAAGGATTCTTGAAAGGTCCGTATCTTCAAGATGGCTAAATCTCCTTCAAATTTTAGACTGAGGGCTGGTTCTTTGGTCTTACTCCAAATGATCCGATCGCTTTGATAACGAGCTTTTTGTTGACCTTTTAATTGAACCTCCGAACGAGCTGCAACGTTTTTTTTGAGATCTAAACCATCTGGTGTCCGTACTTCAATTTCAAAAAAGGCTGGTAGACCAAAATGCGCGGCATAAATATGCCCAAAGGATACGCAACTACGGTGGACTGGATAACTTTGATTATACCCATCCCGATTCATGAGTTGCGTCATTTTCATAAATACCTCACGGGCACCCTGGCCATTTATACTTTTAATAATTGACCCCTCAGATAGGTCCGCTTGCTTAGAAAGATTTCTTAAAATATACAATTGATTTTGACTCCAATAAACATCAAAGGGGAAAACAGGCATAGCTTGTTTAAGCGTTGTCCACATTTTGGTGGGCGGCGTGATCTTGGTATGGACATTCCCAATGGCTGGATTAAGAATAGATAAGATTTGAAAAAACTCCAATACCGTCATTTCCTGGTCTAAGCTTTGGGCAACCTGCTGAAACACGTCATCCATTTTATCTTTAGACGTATAATTATATAATCCAATATGATAGTCTTCTAAACTGGATCTTAATACAGCGAAATCTTCCTGGAGAGCGTCTGGTGAATATTGTACTTTCAAACCTAGACTGTCTTCTTGTCCAAAGACCAGATTAGTAAAAGGGGGTGTTATCAAATAAGTAATCGTTAGCAGTATTAAGCGGTAAATTGTAGACATAATTTATTCATTTAAATGCAAGACAAAGTTGCGTTGAAAAAGCCAACTTAATGTCTCATTGGATTAGTTGGGGCCTATTTTTTGTTTTTTTTGAATTGGGAAGGAGACAAGCCAGCGACTTTTTTAAAAATTCGATTAAAACTAGACTTAGAACTAAAGCCAGCTTCCATACCAATGGCTAATAAGGTGAGGTGCTCATAATTGGGATCTAAAATGAGGCCCTTGGCATGTTCAACTCGGTATCGATTGATTAAATCGTAAAAGCTTTCTCCAATATAATGATTTAATAAGGCCGATAGTTTTTTATCACTAATTCCAAGTTTTTGGGATAATTGAGCAAGAGATAATTGCTCTTCCAAATATGGTTTTTCTTGTTCTAAAACAATAAGCAATGATTTTTTTAAATTATTAATAGTCGCTTGATCGGTATTGTAAAGATGATGTTGTTTAGGGACATTACTCTTGGTAGTAAGCTGGTTTAGTTGTACCTCCGGTTGTTCTATACCATGATAACCAATGTAGGCTATCATAAGAACTAAAAAAAGGCTGGTTAAAATTCCATTTGAAAAATCTCCAAAACTTATACTGACCACAAACTATGCAG
>CAXIDD010000272.1:0-7137 GCA_964021975.1 uncultured Saprospirales bacterium
TTTGATACAACTTCGCAAATACTGCAGTAGTGGGTTTTCCTCTTCTACGCCGGAAGTTTGCTTTTCATACCGTGCAAGTGTGACACTATCCATACTAATAAACTGCTTTTTCTTTTTGGAAAGCTTGGTTTGTGCGTTGATACAAACGTTTAAGGTCACTCGATACATCCAGGTACTAATGGCACTTTTACCTCTAAACGAATGCATCGATTTCCAGATATTGACCAGGACTTCCTGGAAAAGATCCTTCTTTTCTTCATTATCATTGGCGTAGGCGGAGCAAATCCGAAGTAACTTTTGCTTGTTTTGTTCTATCCCTTCCAGAAAGATGTTTTCAAGATCTGAATCCTTAAATTTTGGATTCCCCTGCTTGCTATTAACTTTCATTGTAAATGTATTCGTCATGGGCGTGCTTTTAGTAGTACAGTTTCATGAATTTTCATTTAAATTGTTTTTATTCTAATAGTATTAGTCTGTTACTTTAGTCAAATATGACAGTTACACGAATTTTTTTTTAAAAAAATAGAATAAACTGACTAATTAGTACGTACACAATTAAAAATATAAGCTCTTCTTAAAGATGAAATTAGTTATAGACTTCGTACTAGTCGTTGGTATTGTACTTAGTATTTTACCTATAGTTGGTATGATGAAGCTAAAGGAACGGCGTGCGCCACAATACATTTTAATTGTTTTTTGGGCATTGATTTTGAACACTATCATTTATTATTATTCGATATTACATGGACTGTCCAGTCTACAATTTGTTACCAATTTCCTTCAAAGTGGGGTACAGTTCTTGATTCCACCTTTACTTTATGTTTATGTGAAGGCTATTTTTTTGGACCGATCCAACTTGGTGAATAAGAATATCAAACATTTCGCTGTTTTCTTCGTCTTCTTTTTTGACTATACCGTTCCAAAGTCTATTGCCCCCAATACTCAATATATTGACACCATTCATACGTATGTACCCAATTGGGCCATACCTCAGGATATATTTGGGGTCATTTATTTTTTGATGGCCTTAAGGTTGTTTTACAAATCACGTAAGCAAATGAAATACCAATATTCTAATATTGGTGAAAAGGGTTTCCTCTGGATGGAGAAGTTTTTGATCAGTTTTTTCATTGTGCTCCTGGTAGATTTGGTTGTCATATTTACACAAATTATGACTGGCCATTATGCAGACTGGAACGTTTATATTACGATATCCTTTTTAGTAATGGCAGTAACCTACATTGGATATGATGGACTCACACAAGCGACTGTCTTTTTACCTCAATTTTTAATTAAAGACCTGGAAAATGATATCAAAGGAAGTCAACCATCCAGCTATTATTTAAAACTTTCGGAACAAGAGTTTTTGAACAAACGATTTAATCGTTGTATGCAAACCGAAAAAATGTATTTATTAAGAGACCTCAATTCAAAATCACTTGCGTTAGCGATGGAAACCTCAGAGCGTAAACTATCTGCTTTTTTTAGAGAGGTAATGGATAGTAACTTTTACGATGCCGTAAATGCTTTCCGGGTAGAAGAAGCCAAACATATTTTAAAGTCAGAAGCTTTAAAAAATCATTCAATAACGGGCATCGCACATTCTTGTGGCTTTAGATCAAAGAGTAGTTTTTATCGGATTTTTAAAAAGAGCACTAATTTATCTCCAATGACTTACGTCAAAATGAATGTTAAAGAGTCCCATCACCCGTAATAGGACGGAATTAAGCAGGTTTTACTTTACTTTCTGATTAATAAAGGCTGATTTTTGGATCGAAATAAATGACTAAACATATGAGCTTCTAATAACCATTTGTTTAGTCATTTATCTATTTCGTTCCAAAAAACGCAGTAGATGCATGGATTTTCTTTTAGTTATCACCCGTTAAAAAGACTTAATGTATCATCTAAAAATCACCTTAAGGCAGCTTATAAAACATAAATTTTCTTCTTTGATCAATATCATTGGCCTTACCATAGGACTGACAAGTGCGTTCTTCATCTACCTGTGGGTACAAGATGAGTTCTCTATCGATCAATTTCATGAAAAAAATGATCGACTTTATCAGGTGCTATCTTTACAGACTTATTCTAATGGAAAGTCCGTGTCCAATGGTACCCCCGGCCTTTTGGGGCAGTCCTTGAAAACGGACTTTCCTGATATTCAATACTCGGCAACAACTACTTGGGTTTACTCTGAATTATTGTCGTATGAAAACACTTTTTTAAGGGAGCAGGGTTACCATGTAGGCAAAGACTTTTTTAATATTTTCACCTACCCACTTCTCATAGGAGATCCCAATACCGTTCTTAACGAAAGGGCATCGATTTGTATTTCCAGAGATTTAGCCAATAAATTCTTCGGGAGTATAGAAAAAGCGGTAGGAAAAAATATTCGACTTGGAGATGCGGTGAACTTTACCGTTAGCGGAGTTTTTGAAAATATCAATAGCAAATCAACCTATATTTTCGATTTTGTTTTACCACTGCAAGATTTTCTTGATCAAGCTCCATGGGCAAATATATGGTCTAATACTGGACCTCCAACCTATGTTGTTCTCCAGGATGGCGTTAGCCCTCAAGCTGTAACTGAAAAAATTTCAGGATATATAAAAACCAAAACAACGGATAGCAATACGGAGCTTTTCCTTAAAAAATATTCTGATCAATACCTACAGGGAAGATATACCAATGGAATGCCTGATGGTGGACGTATTGATTATGTCCGGTTATTTTCGGTGATAGCAATTTTCATTATGATTATTGCCTGTATCAATTTTATGAACCTTTCGACGGCACGTGCTTCCAAACGAGCGCAAGAGGTAGGTATTCGTAAAGCAATCGGAGCTGGCCGAATGGGATTGATCGGTCAATACATTGGGGAAGCTATGCTGCTTGCTTTCCTCTCCATGCTGCTTGCTTTTGTCCTGGTAATAATACTCCTTGCTCCATTCAACGAGATTACCGGCAAGAACATCAGCTTGTCATTAACGCCTGGTCTGCTTGGCCTGTCTATTTTTACAGTAGTCATGACCGGTATCCTGGCAGGAAGCTATCCTGCATTTTACCTTTCTCATTTTAGGCCAATCCAAGTCATTAAAAATGAAATTAAGAGCTCCATAGGCGAGGTATGGGCAAGGAAAGGTTTAGTCATTTTCCAGTTTACGATTACGATTGTGCTAATCGTTGCCGTGATGGTCATTCATCGTCAAACGCAATACCTCAGCAATAAACCCCTTGGCTATAATCGAGATAACGTTATTTTATTCAGTCAAGATGGAGGGATCTCAGAGCGTAGGGAGACCTTTTTTAACGAACTGAGGAAAATCCCAGGAGTAGTACACGCTGGAGGAACAAATCATGGATTGGTGGGTAGTGTAAGCTCCAATCCAGACCTCGGGTGGGATGGAAAATCACATGAAGACCAAGTCGTGTTTGAACGCTTCTTTGTAGACTATGACTTCTATGAAACAATGGAGTTTCAAATGGCGGAAGGTAGGTGGTTTAGAAGGGAGTTTACATCGGATACCACCAAGGTAGTCATCAATGAAACAGCCGCAGATGCTATGGGATTCTCCGCGCAAGAAGCCATAGGACAGCGGATTCAGCTTTCTAAGGACTTTTTGCTTGAAATTGTCGGAGTGGTAAAGGATTTTCACTATATGTCTCTTCATGAATCTGTAAAGCCTGCCTATTTTCATCTTGAAAACACCTCATATGTTGCTGCAAGATTAGAGGCTGGTAGGGAAGAAGACGCACTAGATCGCATCCAAGCACTTTATAAAAAATTTGCGCCCGGTTTTATATTCGATTATAGCTTTCTAGACAGAAACTATCAAGCACTTTATGAGTCTGAAAAGCGCGTAAGTACATTGTCCTCCTACTTCGCTGGTTTTGCTATTATTATTTCTTGCTTGGGGCTGTTCGGTTTGGTAGCCTTTACTGCTGAGCGTAGAGTTAAGGAAATTGGGATACGAAAGGTACTTGGTGCGACTACCTCAAATATTGTGCTGATGCTTTCTAAGGACTTTACCCAACTTGTCTTTGTATCGATCGTCATTGCAGTGCCAATTGCTTATTATTTTATGCTTGAGTGGCTCGCGCAATTTGCTTATAAAACCGATCTGAGTATCTTGGTCTTTTTAAGTGCAGCCATGGTTTCATTGGTGATTGCCTTGGTAACAGTCAGCTTACAAGCATTGAAGGCTGCCAATGTTAATCCAGTAAAGAGCTTAAAGAGTGAGTAGAATGACTTTATCGCTATTATTTAGGTCCTTGAATGCTTGCCTGCCGGATGACAGGGTTCAAAAATAATAATAAACCCTAAATTTTCATCTACAGTAAAACTGTTGAAGTTGATCACTTTAGGTTAGAGAAATCGGGTACTTATTGATGGTTTTAAATAACTTGAAAAAATGAAAGGAAACAGAAAATATATTTTTGGGGTTGGAGTAGTTCTATTTCTAATTCTGGGTTATTTTATCGCAGACCGTATTTTGTTTAATGGTGTCAAACCGAGGGATGTAAGAGAAGATGGTTTTCAAGCCAATTATTTTGTAAAAGATGGACCGGAAAAAAAGACAGCAATAGTGATTATTGGAGGAGGACAATGGGGCGATTACTGGGGACAAGAATTTGCTGAAAAAGGATTTGTTGGCCTATCTCTACCTTATACTGGGAGGGGGGATTTACCAAAATTGCCAGAGGAAATCGACTTAGCGTATTTTGAAAGTGCGCTTAAATGGCTAAAGCAACAACCAGAAGTTCTTTCTGATAAAATAATTGTAATGGGCGCATCAAGGAATGCAGAATTATCCTTAGTTATTGCTGCTACATTTCCAGAACTTGTTAAGGGTGTGGTAGCTTATGCTCCAAGTTCGGTATCCTGGTCAAATACGGTTTTACCATATAACTCGGATGAGCTAAAACCAAGCTGGAAATATCAAGGAGCTGACATTCCGTACGTTCCAATGGATAAAATTTCAGGTAACAATTCAAATAAATTGGAAACCCTGGAATATTGGAAAAGTGGATTGGCAAAAACGGATTATGTTGCTCAGGCAATGATTAAAGTAGAAAATATAAATGGACCACTTTTACTTTTTTCAGGAAAAGATGATAAGGTCTGGCCATCTGCATTAATGGCAGATAGGATAGAGCAGCGGCTAAAAGAAGGTAACTTCAATTATGCTTTTCAAAATATCCAATATGAAAACGCAGGACACTTAATTTCTAGTAATCCTGAAGTAGACTCAGATTTTAGGACTGGAAATATGAATATCAACGGAAAGATTTATGAATTTGAATTCGGTGGAACCAAAGACGGAGATAATTTCGCCAAACAAGATGCAAAAACTAGGTTGTTTGATTTTTTAGAAAATTTATAATAACGAAAAACCTCCTGAATAACAATTCATCGCATCCAAGTGTCAACTTCCCTGAAAATGCCTGAAGAGGTTAGACTTCTCTCCTAAATTTATCCTTTAGTTAGCGTATCTTTAGTGCATATTCTTAAATTGGAACCAATGATAAAAATCTTTAGGAGGAATAGGAAAAAAGTACTTAATGAAGGAAATTTACCTGCCCGTCAATCTGGTCTTAAAAGGTATTTAATCTACGCAGTGGGAGAAATACTTCTGGTAATGATTGGAATCCTATTGGCGCTTCAAATTAATAATTGGAACGAAAAACAAAAAGAACAAAAAAAAGTACGCATTGCGCTGACATCTCTACACGGAGAATTGGTAAAGGATAGCTTGGAGCTTCATGCTGTTTTGAATAATGTAAGAAGAGAAGCCCACCAAAATCAACAACTGTTAGATAGAGCCTATCAGGAGTCTGCAAATTTAGATACGGTGGTTGGAATAGTAAGAAATGAATTTAGCGTGCTGTGGGTAGCTCATTTGAAATACAGTAGAAGTACATTTAATAACTTAAAATCTACGGGATCTTTTGAATCTTTGCCAGAGTCACTAAAATTAGGGTTAACTGATTTTTATTCGACGCAAGATTACTGGCACAACGTCATTTCCCAAGCCAATCTTGAATACCAAAATCGATATGGGGAGTTTTCAAAAACCTACAATCTGATAGGAAGCAGAGACGCAAAAAAAAGAAATGCCTACGTTTGTCAATCAACTTGGGAAGATATCAATCCAAAACATTTTATCCCAAGAGCAATCAGCATGATTGGCGCTAAAAATGTGCTTTGGAGAAACTTTCAGGATGAATTAGAATCCGTACAGCTCAAAACAAGAAGCCTTATTAAAGAGATAAAGCCCTATTTAAGGGATTAGCCCTCAATGTGAATACCTAAGCAAGGGGTTTTTATTTTCTTGTCGTCTAAGAAATCTATTGCAATAGCTACAAATAGCTTCTTAGTAACAATAACGACAAGAAATGAAAAATCTTCACTTTAGTGTTTTAATCAGTTTCATACTTTTGGGATGTGGTGGGCAGAAAACAATTAAAAATATTGACGACAATATCGTAAAGGTAGCGGTGGATGCAACTCATTTTACCACAGCAAACGCAAATACCTCGATAACGACTATTCCCTGTACACTTTCTGATGGAACCAAAACGAAGTGCTACCAGATCGTTACCAATAGCACACCGACCGACCACCAAATGGGGCCTTGGTGTCCAACTAATATCTCCGATGATGCAAGTGCCGGAGGAATATGGCTGGAAGATGGTAAAGTGTATGATGTGGATGGCGCTTTTATTAAAAACTTAGCCCCTTTTTATAAGGTTGCAATTTGCCAAAGTAACGATTCCATTGGTAATATTTTTGTGACTGCAACGGAAGAAGATTGTATCAATGCGGCCAATCCAAATGTGGGCGCAGAATACGAAAATTTTTGTGTGGAGTGCCTCCCTTCATACCTCACTAAGGTTTCACAAACCTATGTAATTCCTATTGAACCAGTCCAAACCGAAGCGCCTGCTTTTTTTATGGGAAGACCAGGCGGAACCGGTAGACCCGAAAGGCCAGCAAGAGGTGACAGACCCGATGGACCACCACCAGCACGAGGTGGAAGACCTGGTGGGCCACCAAAAAGAGGCGACGGCGGTATTCCCGCTACTCGCGGTATCGCACTAAATGGAGTGGAATTTTCTGCTCCAGCACCTGTC
>CAXIDD010000273.1:0-7112 GCA_964021975.1 uncultured Saprospirales bacterium
ATTTCATCTTCCAGCTCTACTAATTCAAATCCCTTAGGTAAGGGAATAAAAGGTCGCTCCTTTTTAATGGGGACTAGTGCTTGTTGATCAAAATCAAAGATAGCATGGCAATTATCGCACTTAGCAATGAGCTGTTCCAAGTTAATATCTTGACTTTTGATCCTGGTTCCACAGTTCGGACAATTCAATTGGGTTGCCATGTACTTCGTTTCAGATGGTGAAATTTTGGGATGATCAATTGGTACTTTTTTTTTCTATCAGACTTTATCTATTTTCGTCTTTATTTTAAAAATACTAACTCCACAACAATGCAATATACGACACTTGGGAATACAGATCTTAAGGTAAGCAAAATCTGTTTAGGGACCATGACTTTTGGCGAACAAAATAGTGAGGCAGAAGGACACGATCAATTAGATTTTTCATTAGATAGAGGGGTAAACTTTATTGATACAGCTGAAATGTATGCGGTTCCTGGTCGTAAAGAGACTCAAGGAGCTACGGAACGCATCATTGGTACCTGGACCAATAGCCGCAAAAATCGAGACCAATTCGTTTTGGCAACTAAAGTTACAGGCCCATCCCCTGGAATAACCTGGCTTAGGAATCCCTTAAAATTCAATCGGGAGCAAATCAATGAGGCTTTAGAAGGATCTTTGCAGCGATTACAAACGGATTATATTGATCTTTACCAATTGCATTGGCCGGAGCGGAAAGCCAACTTCTTTGGTAAACGTGGCTATAAACATGATCCCGAAGATCCCTGGGAAGATAATTTCCTGTCCATCATCGAGGTACTCAATGATTTGGTCAAAGCTGGAAAAATCAGACATTGGGGACTTTCTAATGAAACGCCTTGGGGCGCGATGCGCTACCTCAGCGAAGCAGATCAGCATCAATTACCACGTCCAGTCAGTATTCAAAACCCTTATAGTTTACTCAATCGTTTGTATGAAGTAGGGATGGCAGAAGTGTCTATTCGGGAAAAATGTGGACTCCTAGCCTATTCTCCAATGGCTTTCGGTTTGCTTTCTGGAAAATATCACCAAGGGACAGCTCGCGACGCTGCACGCCTCAATGTATTTAAACAAATGTCTCGTTACGATAGTGACAATTGTTACAATGCCACTGCCGAATATTTGAAAGTAGCTGAAAAGTATGAATTGTCTTTGGCACAGCTTTCTTTAGCTTTTGTCACTAGCCGTCCCTTCATGACTGCTAATATTATCGGAGCAACGAGCATGGAGCAACTTCGGGAAAACATCAATAGTATTGAGGTAGAAATAACGGATGAAATGATGGAAGACATCAATGCGATCCACGAGAAGACTCCAAATCCAGCACCTTAGATCTCCATATAATGGTTTGGTGATTTGCTGGTTTATTTTTTATTTTTTGAGAGCTTAAAGCTTTTACAATAGATTAATTTTAAAACTTACCTGTGCAGGTCAAAAAGATTGAAGCTTATTTCCGTGCTTATGAGCAATTCCTGAAAGGTCCCCAGGCAACGGACCGATTGTACATTTGGGAATCCCAACGGGTGTTTCAAACACATTGGGATTTACAGGTTACCGACTTACAAGCAATGTATGATTCGGCCTTGCAAAATAGTCAGACCCGACGGCTGTGGAATCGTCAAGGTTATGCGCCTAAAGATATGATGTTGCGGTTTGCCGAATTACAGCCGGATTACTTCCGGCAAATGTTCCAAGAGCTTTTTGATGAAAGCAAATCTGAAGATGGTCGCATAGGGCGCTTTGTATTTTATTGTGATCAGCTGTTTGAGTCGTTTTTAGAAACCCATCCTAAAACAAAGATTCAGGGGCATCACCATGATGATGGATACGAAATCATCAGTTTGTATCTCTGTTTTAAATATCCAGCTAAGTATCTACCCTATCGTTTTGATTTATTTCAAACCGTATTGCAAAGGATCGGAGCCGTCGATCCTCCACTGGCACACGATACACCTCGCTATTTTAAAGTAGCGCGGACTTTAAATAAATTGATACAACGACAAGCAACCCTTTTGGATTTACACCAAAAGCGCCTTAATCCAAAGGTGCATTATATGGAAGAAAGCTTATTACTGATTTATGATTTTTGTTGTTTCGTGGCGAACTATGAATTGAAAGAGGTATAAGTAAGAAAGGATAGAGGTACACCTTTCATAAACCCCTAATTTTGTGTATCTTAATAATTCTATTTTTTTAAACAAAAAAACTGATTATTATGGCTATTATGAAAGTTATTGAGGTATTGTCTAACTCTAAAAAAGGTTGGGAAGATGCTGCACAAAAAGGGGTAAAAAGAGCTGCTAAATCTGTTAAAAATATTAAATCTGCTTTTGTACAATCTCAGAGTTGTGTAGTAAAAGATGGTGAAGTAGTTGAATACCGAGTTAATCTTAAAATCACTTTTGAGGTCGGTTAATTTCAACCAATCTTACACAATGAAAAGGCTTACTTCCAGATGAAAGTAAGCCTTTTCTATAAACTTTCGCCACGCGGACAAAACCACTTTCTATCTTTCCCTATCTTTGTCGGAAACTATACTGCATATGAAAAAGTCTAATCTTCTACTCCTTGCCTTGATAACTGTATCTTCTTCCCTATTTTTTACTGGGTGTGAATCTAATACACCTATCGATAATCAAGCTCAAGAAATTGTAGACGCTGCTATTCAGGCACACCAAGCCCATCTTTTTGAGCAAAGCACAATAGAATTTGATTTCAGAGGTCGCCATTATCGATCTACACGGGATGGAGGCAACTATGTTTACGAAAGAATTTTCTCCGATTCAACGGGCACTTTTCACGATAGCCTAAGCAATAATGGTTTCACTCGCCATCAAAATGGAGACTTAACCAAACTGGCCAAAAAAGATGCAGACAGCTACAGCAACTCAGTCAATTCGGTTATTTATTTTGTCCAACTCCCCTACTTCTTAAATGATGCCGCCGTCAATAAAACTTATCTTGGGACCAGCGAAATAAAAGGGCAGAAATACGATAAAATCAAGGTCGACTTTAGGGAAAAAGGCGGTGGAAAAGACTTTGAAGATGAGTTTATCTACTGGTTTCATCAAGATAAAAAAACGATGGATTACCTGGCTTATAATTACCAAACAGAGGGTGGTGGCGCCCGTTTTCGAGCTGCTTATAATGTGAGGTCGGTAGAAGGCATTCGTTTTGCGGATTACATCAACTTCAAACCAGCAGAGAAAAGTAATCTGGACATTGAAACTTTTGATGCACTATATAATGAAGATGCACTAATAGAGGTCTCCAGAATTGATTCGGAGAATGTAAAAGTAGTTTTGAAATAATCGATCTACTTGACTGCCTCATAGGTTAAAGTCCAGCCTTTAGCACGTTCTTTTGAATCAGTGACAAACCAGACCAAGACTTTGTTACTCCGAGAGATGACTTCAGGAGGGATATCTGGACCACTAAACTTCGCGATGATATTAGGCGTAGTTGGTGATTCTCCATCAAATAGGTAAACAAAATCAACTTTAGCCTGCGTATCAAAATCTGAAAAACGAATCCGGATACGTTGTCCTTCGGGGACCATAATTTGCCATTTACAATCGCAATTACTGGTGTAATTCCCTAGTCCGCTCCCGTCTGAAAATTGTCCCTGTGGAAGTTCAAAATATTGAGTTGCGCTACAATAGAGCTGACTAGAATCAACGGTTTCGACGTGGTAATCTATATTAAATGGTGGCACTTGCTTTTTTCTGTTTTGTTTAAATACAACCTGAGCGCTGTTGCCTGGAATAAAAATCCGACCAGGTGCGTTTTGCTGACTCCAGCTTTGTACCAAACGTTCTTGCTGATCATAAAACAAAAGTTGACTTTGAGTGGGCCAATCAATTGGCAAATTGGGATTCAACCAAATGCCTTTGTATTGGCCAGCGGGGGCAATTTCCCAGCGATGTTCTTGGCTTTTACTCGGTACCTGTTCGTTGCTCAAATAGCCCTCTGGAAGTTGCCTTTGAAAAGCTTTTAATTCACTTTTACTATCTTGAATGGCAGCGTAGGTTTGCGGTAAGCCAGCACCCAATTTACCTGCATAAGATGCATTGTATTGATCCAAAGGCAAAGCTGTATTCTTCAATATTTGTAACAATTGGGCTGGAGCAAAATCAGGTTTATAAGCCTTTAACTGCGCAAAAGTGGCAGCTACTACCGCTACTGCTGCGGAACTTTCGCCACCAAAAGTACCAGATTGATCATCCATACTATTGGCTCCCCAAATCGCTTGGCCAGGCCCCGCTAGGTCTACAAAATTGCCATAATTAGATTTTGGTAATTTTTGGTAATTACTATCTACTGCGGCCACTGCAAAAACGGCCGGATGGGCCGCAGGTGGAGCTGCTGATTCAGTATAAAAATTACCTGCCGAAGCCAAAATAGTAATCCCTTTTGCCTTTGCCGATTGTAGTAGTTGTGCTTCCTCCGTGCTTAGATAACCACCATTCCAGGCGCAGACTATAATATCTGCCTTTTGCTGAATGGCGTAAGCTATTCCTCGGTAGCCATCTTTCAAATAGGTATTTCTGGCTTGATCAGAAAGTACTTTGACTGGTAATATTTTGAAATACTGCGTTGCTTGTTCCCCAAAAGATTGCTGGAGCAAATGCGTAATGGTCCCTGCAATAAAAGTACCATGATAAAAAGTATTGGCTCGGCCCAAGGGTAAAGAAGGGTCAGTGTCTTGATCGGAAATATCCCACCCCTGATAATCATCCACATAACCATTACCATCGTCATCCAGTTGATTATTCGGTACTTCCAATTTATTTTCATAAATGAAGTCTTGCAACCACTGATGACTCAACCGAAAACCATCATCAATCACCGCAATCACAATGGGACGCTCCAAAGTCAAAGGAGCAGCTTCAGTTATTTGAGAATAAGGGCTGTACCACAGCGGAGTGGACTGCTGTGCATGCATCGGAGATATTCCAATCAAACAGACAACCCATAAGTACCTCCAACAAAATTGAATCATATTTTAGTTGCCCTTTACAGTATGATTGTGTGAAGGGATCTGGGTGACATTTAAAATCATACGCTCAGCTCCGCCTTTTTGTCCAAGTCTGTAATCAGATAAACCAGGACCATTACCAAAATGCACAGGTACACGTTCTCGAAGATCTGGCAAGCCAAAAGTAGTCCGGCCATCTCCACCATAAGTGGTCCCTAATAAAGAGAAAAGTGCTGTATTTTGAGCAATAGGTAATAGCTGTCCATTACAAAAGGCCCAGCCTCTTGGGGCAAAGTTACCTCCAAACATCGAAATTTCTCCAATAAAAGGTTCGGCACCGCTACGAGAAGGAAAGAGACCGACTAACGCGATGATATAATTAATCGATTGGTAAGGCTGTACAATTGAAAACGCTTGACTTCCTCCTGTATTTCCAGTAAGTAGATCTTGAGCGATCCAGTTGTTACCATCGTAAGTCAAAAGATTTCCGTTTTGAACAGCTCCAAGAGGAACAATTGCATCATTAAGTTGATCTCGTTCACTTTCTGTAATAACTTGTCCACTACCTGCATCGGTAATGTTTTTAGCGGCAGCGGCAGAAAATACTGGATCACTTTCTGTCACAGCAGGTACATTACTCAAATCATTATAATCTCCACTAAAAGTATTACCTGCATTTTCAGCATACAAGGCATAAGGAACACTCAATAATTGGCTGGTGCCAAAAACGGTTCCATCAACGGAGGTTTGCATGAAGTAAGAACCATTGCTCCAGTCAATAGTATTCAAATTATCCATAGTCGTACCTTCACCAACTGTGATATTTATTAAACCTAAAGCATTGGTAGTTACATTCTGGCTTTCGGTATAAACCGGATTACCCATTGGGCTATCTTTCAAAATCTGTATTTCAATCGTAATGTTTTGGTCACTTCTAATTTGTCCGTCTGCACTACGCAATACGGCTTGATAAGCAAATGCTTGGGGTGCTTGTGCATGAATACTAATGCTGGCACTTAAAAAGACGATTAGAGCTAAAAATCGGTTCATATTAATGGATTTATTGGGTTTTTAAAATTTTAATGGTTTGAATAACTTGATCTTTGGAGAGCAGTCTTAGTAAATAAGTACCACTCGCTTTATTACTCAAGTTAATCTTACTTTGCGCCGCTTCCAGATTAGTTTGAAAATGTAAGCGCCCAAATAGGTCATATAGCTGAACCTGGTAGGCTTCAGGCTGAAAACCTTTTGTAAAAACAAGCTGCAATTGAGCCATCGTAGGATTGGGGTAAGCCTTTATTTCAAGGCCTAATTTGGGCAAGCTGGTAATGCTACTAATTAACAAAAAAGGTTGTTGAAAACCTTGGGTGAGCATTGTGCCATCGTTCACATAAGTAGCTTGCTGGATTTGGCCCAAAGTATAGCTAATCGAACCTGTAGCTTGCTTTAAATAGGCATTGCTACTATTGACACTAATCTGGGCACTTGCCGTGGAAGACCACCATAAGCCAACTGCCAAAAATATAAGAAAAGTAATTTTTTTAAACATGGTTTTTGGGAATTGGCTTTTGCTTAGTTGATATCTCAAGCCAAGCAGAAGTAAAGTGAAATCAAAATCGGTTTTACGGCTCTTAATATACCACTTTTTGACAACTTTTATAATTTATTTGTCAACTCAACACCTCAACCATTGCTTACTTATTATATCTCAATCATGATCCCAATACTCGGTAACAATTGACCTTGTGCATCCGTAATTTGCTTCAATAAATAGCGTTGCTGACTAAACGGGGCATCCGGATTAGCAACCCTACCATTTCCGATCGGGCGCCCGGTATCATCCAATGGTCGGTCAAGGATTAGCTCATCCGAATTAACGGAGCTACCGGTTACGTTTTCAATATCCAAATACAAGTTTAAGCTCCACTTATCAAAAAACCACTTTTTATCAACGCGGATATCAAGGGTGTTGATGGACGAGAACCGTAGGGTGTTTAATTGGGCAAAATCACGGATGCCCCGACCGTTCACATCCCAAGACGCAACTAAGGAAGATTCGTCTGAGAAGGGCGTAGTTGGTAACCCCGTTTGGAACCGCCAGTTTAATCCGGCTTCCC
>CAXIDD010000274.1:0-7107 GCA_964021975.1 uncultured Saprospirales bacterium
CTTCCCCAAGCCATAAGGGATATTGAAGCTGCTGGTTCAAGCTGTAAGATGATCACTACAGCCATCGAGTCTGTTGACAATCCTTTGGACCTTGAGATTGTTCAAACTGCGGCACAAAATGGGGTATCTTTCTATCGGATTAATTGGTATAAATATGCAGAAGAGACCACTATGCCCCAATCGATCGATAAATATAAAAACCAAATATATCGTTTAGGTAAACTTAATAAAAAGCATAATATCGTTGGCTGCTACCAGAACCACGCTGGCACTAAGATTGGAGCATCCTACTGGGAAATCTATCAGTTGCTAGAAAAAGTGGACCCCAAGTATTTCGGTACACAATGCCACCGTGGATAGTGGCTACTCCTGGACCAACGGCCTGAAATTACTACAAGAACATATTAAAGTCATCGCCCTGAAGGATTTTAAATGGGGGAAAGTAGATGGTCAATGGACGGCGGTTAATGTCCCAATTGGAGAAGGAATCGTTGATTTCAAGCAATACTTTAAGTTGCTCAAAAGTTATGGGCTGAATCCACCGGTCTCGTTACACCTGGAATATCCTCTTGGCGGTGCTGATAAAGGTAAATATGAAATTACCGTTGATCCAAAGGTAGTTTATGAAGCCATGAAAAAAGATTTGAAGGCCATTCATAAATTATGGCAGGAGGCTTAAGTCTGAAACCAATGCAAGAAAATTTTATTTCTATAAAACCCAAGCACCCAACCTTAGCACCACATATTGATTATTATTATTTCCATAATGTAGTGAATGAGGGAGAAGCATATAATGTGGTGTATTATCCACACTATCAAACGGTGATTAATTTTTATAAAAATGCCAAAGTCACATGGAATGAGCAGGGTAGAATCATTCAGGAAATAAACGAAAACACAAGCGAGTGTCTTTTTACTTGTAATCCAAAAACATCAAGACAGGTTTGTATTAAAGGTTCTGTTCATAAGATTGGAATTGTATTTAATCCTTTGGGTATTAACCATTTCATTAAAGGAAATATAGCACAAATCTCTGACCAGGCTATTACGCCATTTCCTTACTTTGGTGCAGATTTTGAGGATTTATCAACTCAACTTTACGGTGAGTTAAAAATAGAGGAAAAACAAGCCCTTTTAGATCAGTTTTTTGTGGAAAAATACCTAGGATTTGAAGATCAAGGCTTTAGGAATTTAGTCTATAGAATGATAAATTCTGAACCCAATTTATTGGTAAATAAGATGGCTGAGGAATTAAAGATCAGTCGAAAAACCTTGTTGAGGAAATTTAAGAATCGCCTCGGGACTTCGCCTAGTGAATTTAAATCTTTGGTCAAATTTAGAAATGCCTTACACCAATACGATACCAACTTGAAACTGACTAGTATTGCCTACGATAGTAATTACTACGACCAATCCCATTTTATTAAAAGTTATCAATCTCTAGTAGGAAAGTCTCCCAAAAATCTATTTTTAAGTTTGACTAAGCTGGGAGAAAACCGGACGCTTTGGACTAAGATGCAATAAAATGGTACCTATTTAATGGCCTGTCCCCGTTGTACAATTTTTTAAAGCTGGTTCTTTTTAAACTTGTAGAAAGAAATAAGTTTATGAGAACAATAGGTAGATTTTACGTACTCTTTTTCCTGGCATTCAATTCCGGTAATGCTCAAACCGACAATAGAATAATTGAGATAGATCAAATATTGGAGCAATTGCATCTAGATCAACGTTTTAACGGAAACATTCTCATTGCTGAAAAAGGAGAAATCCTCTACGAGCGATCCTTTGGTCATGCAGATTTTGAAAGTGATGAAAAACTTAGCACTACCAGCCTATTCAATATAGCCTCTGTATCTAAGTTGTTTACCGTAGTAGGTATCATGATGTTAGAAGAAGACAAGTTATTGAATATTAAAGACAGAGCTAAACTTTATTTTCCTGACTTTCCATACGATGATATTACAATTGAAGATTTGCTGGCCCATACCGCTGGTTTACCTAGAATCCAAAGTCAACCCTTTCGGAAAGAAATCGAGGGTAAAGCTTATTCCAATCATGAAATCAAAGATGTTTTCTTTAAAATAGCTCCTAAACAGCATTTTAAGGCTGGAACCAATTACTACTATTCCAATACCAGTTATATGCTGTTGGCTTTAATCCTAGAAAAAGTATCTAAGCAGTCTTATAACGATTTTTTGGTGTCTAGAATATTGAACAAAGCCAATATGCGTCAAACTTTCTTACGTGAAAAAAGAGTGCCTCAATCGATGCAACAATACTTAGTATCTTATTACCATAAGCCATTTTGGTTATCAGAAAACTTTCAAAATGTAAGCCATTCAGAAAGAAGAATTAGTGACGACTTAACTTTTGCCAATGACTATGGTTTTAGTGAGATTCGTACAACTACGAGAGACCTTTTAAAGTTTCATACGGCTTTGCAACGTGGAGACTTATTAACTAAAGCAGCGCTTGAGAAGATGTACGCCTATCATTTTTTGGAGCATCAAAAAGAATACACCGTTGATGCTAAATCTAATTATCCATCTTACAGAGGATTAGGCTGGTGTGTTTCAAAAGAAGATCCCAATGTGGTTTATCATTCAGGAGGAAGTATAGGCGGAAGGAGCTTTTTTATTAGAAATCTAGAAAAGAATCAATGCATCATTATACTGACCAATAACCAAGAGATGAATCGATATAATTTTACCTTTCCAATGAAAATACTAAATGGGGCCGAATACCAATTGGATCCGATATCATTGCCAAGAGATTTCTGTAAAATTTATCTTAAAAATGGGATAGAAGAGGCCGTATCTTTTTATCAAGAGAACAATCAAAATAAACGGTATACCCCGTTTGTAGATTTTGATTTTGAGGAGATCGGAGCTGAAATGATCAATAAACGAGACTTTAAAGCTGCTATAGAAATCTATCAATTGTATGTGAAAGCATTTTCAGATGAGTTTTCCTGGGAACTCTTAGGAGAAGCCTTTTTATTAGATAATAATAAGTCAAAGGCCAAGAGTTGTTTTGAAAAGTCCTTGGAGTTTAATCCGGAATATAAAAGTGCCTTAGAATCTTTAGCGAAGATTAAGTAAGTTACAATTGGCAGGGAGCAATAATGAATGAACTAATCTAGGAATAAAATGATTTGCCCGTATATTACGGATGATTCAAAATATTAATTATTATGAAACCAACTATTCTACTGCTCCTTTTTGCTCTAATTCTAACTGCTTGCGATAATACAACTGAAGTTGTAGAAGGTACTTTTGAAGCAACAATTCTTCCAGAGCCAAAGCTGATTGAATCGATAGATCAGCTTGTTTTTTTATCAAAGGAAAGTAAACTGTATACCAGCCAGCCAGAGGTGATTCCACTTTTAGATCTATTCATTACTGAAATTAAGAAAACGATGGAGGTAGAATTAGCAACTACATCCATAAACAATAAAAACGCAGACATACGATTTGAAATAGATGCCGATATGGACGAGGAAGCCTCCATAATCGAAATCAATCAGAAGATATCAGTAGTAGGTGGATCATATACTGCTCTTGCCCACGCTAAAACAACTTTGTTACAATTATTACAAAAAGAAGGAGACCGTTTAAAATTGCCGCTAGTGACGATAAGGGACGCTCCAGATGCTGCTTATCGAGGCTTGATGATTGATTTAGCAAGACGCTGGCATGATGTCTCGACTATCAAAAAGCTAATTGATTTAGCCGCTTATTATAAAATCAATTATGTCCAACTTCATTTTACGGATTATCAATCCTATACTTTACCCTCCAGAGTGTATCCCAATTTATCAACACCAGAACGGCACTATAGCTTTGAGGAGCTAGAAGAACTGGAAGCATATTCACAATTAAGAGGCGTTACCATAGTACCAGAAATAGATGTTCCAGGGCATTCTAGCCCTTTTGTGAAAAAATATCCAGAAATTTTTGCGATTCAAGATACCATCAACAATCCATGGATCATCAATATGGGTAAGGAAGAAGTTTATACTGCTTTGGATCAATTAATAGGAGAGGTCTTAGCGGTTTTTAAAGCTAGCCCTTATTTTCATATAGGAGGTGATGAAGCTATTTTTACAAGCGTAGAAAAAGATCCATCGGTCCAAGCGTATACCGCTAAAAATGAAATTGGAACGGATGTACATGAGCTTTATAGACACTTTTTAGTCCGTTTAAATGAGATTGTTAAAAGTCATGACAAACAAATGTGTGTCTGGGAAGGATTCAGACCAGAAGGAGATATTGAGATTCCAAAGGACATCATTGTTTTCGAATTTGAAACCAACCGATATTTACCTAATGAGCTGATTAGAGATGGATACACAGTGGTTAATACTTCTTGGAAACCATTGTACGTCGTGAACCAAAAAAAATGGGAGCCTAAAACAATCTATGCCTGGAACATGTGGAAATGGGACAATTGGTTCGATAAAGCACCGTCCTACAATCCAATCCAAATAGAAAAATCACCCTTAGTCGTCGGTGCCCAAATGTGTGCATGGGAACAGACTCAAGAAGTAGAAATTCCAAGTCTTAGAAAACGACTGCCAGCCTTTGTAGAAAGAGTTTGGAATACGGAAGAGAAAATTCCCTACGAAGCCTTAATTGAACGGATTCACAAGTTGGACCAGCGTCTATCGTTATTAATTGAGGATGAAAGACAAGATGATTTGTTGTTCGATCATAATTTTAAGAAGGAAGATTTAGTACAAAAATAATATGAAATTAAAGCTAGTTTTTTTACTGTTTTTAACCTTAAGTTGTACAAATACATCTAAAAATAATAGTATGTCAAAAGAAACCTCCATTATCTGGGCAATAGATTTCTTAGATGAATTTGAAACCTTCAATCCAGAAAATTGGCAAGATCAACGGATTTGGGTCAATAATGAAAATCATTGCTACGTACCCGATAATGAATATGGGACCCGAGAAGTAAGTAATGGCACTCTAAAATTAAAAGTAGTCAATACTGGAGAGAAGCGCCCCTGTGATAATATGGACAAACACGGGAAACAGCATCCAGATACGGAGTACGTCGCTGGCCGAATCGCCTCTAAAAACCGAAAGGAGTTTATCAAAGGGAAATGGACCGCTAGGCTAAAGTTGAGTGGAAACGGCGAAGCAAGTATGTTTCCTGCTTGGTGGTTATTAGGTGCACAGAACAATGAACCGCCAGTCCAAGAAGCCGATGAAAATATTTGCTGGCCCTTAACAGGATCTGGCGAAATTGATATTTTTGAGCACCATGGCGATCACCAAAAAGATCAGTTTACTACTGGTGCGATCAAAAGCCTGGGTGAATGCGACAAAGGAGATTGGTGGACACTCCGTACTACGATTCCGGCAACCCTAAATGAGTTTCACGAATATTCAGTGGAGTGGGAGGGGAGTGACCTAGTCTATCGTCTGGACGGAAAAGAGGTACACCGTAATGTAGGTGAGGGAGATAAATATCCAGAACCCATGTTTGCCATCTTGAATTTTGCTAAAATTACAGATTCACCAATGACCGGAGAATGGGTGATGGAAGTGGACTGGGTAAAGCATGAGTACCGTAAATCATCAGATTAATATGGAGTATAAAACAATAATATGAAACGTCTAACCCTTCTCTTTTGCCTGTTGGTGTTCATGAGTTGCAAGAGCCAAAATGCGAACATTTACTCCTCAGTCCAAAAAGTCGATTGGCATAAAATCGATTTAGGTTCCTTTGAACTGGAGGCACCGAAAGGCTTTAAATACAAACAACGCCAAGGTATTGATTCCTACGTAGGTCAAATCTCCAATGGTGAAATTACTTTCGAGTTTGATTATGGTTGGTACTCCAATAATAAACCACTGACCCCAAGAGAAGTGTTTGAGGATACCAAGACTACCCTTTACCTTAATGATTTAATGAGCGCTTTTCAAGGGACAATGGATTCCGCTAGTTTATATTTTGCCTTTGAAGAAAATTTACGCGTGATAAGTGCTATTCCTCAAGGGGATGGCACCTTCCTGGCAAATTTGGAGATGAACGATCAAAAAGCACAAGTAGTTTTTGAGCCATTTGCTCCAGATACTGAAAATGAGTATTATCAATATGTAATTGAAGAAGAAATAGATAGGGCCTATTACAAAAAAATCTACTTTCCTAAAAAGCTTGGGCAAAGAGCACGGGCTGGTGTTTACATGGAAGACCTATTAAACAAAAAAGAAAGCCCTTACGGGTATGATCAATTGGCTTTTTATACGTTTGATATGAACACTATGAATCAAGAGGAATTAATCGAAATTTTGAAGACGGTAACAATGAAAAAGTTAGTAGAAAAAGAGGATTGATAAAGGTATAATAGTGAAAGTAGCGGAGAATGCAGTCATTGACGTTGAAGAAGTCAAATATAGCACCTATGACATCGTTTTTTGGTGGTAGAAATGCCTGTGATAAATTGCTATAATGCCAAAAAATGATTAGAACTTTAGCAAAAAATAAAGCAAAAAATAAAGCAAAAATGCCTATTATAGCAATGACAACGGATGTATTAATAGGAGAACATAAAAAATGTTATGCAGTAGGTATGAATGATTTTATTGAGAAACCATTTGATACCCAGGTTTTGTTTTATTATACAAAACAATAGCTGTTAAACGTAAATAAAGTATTCGATTTTAACACTTAAAAATGAAAACACTCAACACCCTATTTCACTTAAGCTGCTTAAGTGCAGCTTGCCTTTTTTTACTCATTTATTTTTCCTCGTGTACCCCGGATAAATCCATCGAAAATAGAGCTATTTATCAACTTCAAGGAGACGGATTTGGGCTAAGTAGTACGATTTTCTTCGTTCAAGACATCGATAGTACCCGAAAATACTTCTCAGAAGTACTAGGTTTTGGGGTGTCACCTAAACTCAGGAAAGGAAATTGGCCAGGAACTGAAGCTGTTCAAGCTAGATTTTCTGATTTCTCAACAATGCAATTTATTGCGATAAATGACTCCACAAACAAGAGTGATGTACCGGCCTTCATTGCCTCCTATTTAGATGAAAAAGAAGGTGTAGGTTTATGCTGTATAGTTAGCTGTTCAGTTGATACC
>CAXIDD010000275.1:0-7100 GCA_964021975.1 uncultured Saprospirales bacterium
TCCAGTTGTTGTATTTTTTCAAGATCAGCCGTCTCAAGTTCAAAAGTCTTTCCTTTTTTAGTGGTTACCAATAAATCTGGATTTAAATCACTGTACATGCCAGTAATCAAGTCTTCAAAACCGTTAAAGACCGATAAGACCAAAACCATGGCTGCCGTACCAACGGTCAAACCAAAAACAGCAATACCCGTAATGATATTGATGGCATTGGTGTTTTTTTTACCAAAGAGATAACGCCGAGCTATATTTAAAGGTAAATTCATACGTCGATTGACTGCTTTCTAGGTTTTCGCATTGTCGTTAATGCTTCTATTACTAAACGACAAATATAACAATATAATGCCTCAACTTTATGTCGCTACTACCGTTAGTTTGTCAAATCAAAAAAATAGATCCCTATATCACCCAACCATAAAAGAAAATCATGTTCAATATCTATCTAGATTCTGCCCTGTTGGTATTAGCCTTTATGCACATCGTCATGCTGATTGCTTTTTTTAAAAAAGATAATGGGATTGTAGATGTATTCTGGGGACTGGGCTTTACCGTAGTGGCAATTTTTGTGCATTTGTATTATCCACATCCTTATAGTTGGTTGACCATGCTTTTGGTGGCTATTTGGGGCTTCCGTTTAGCGATTCATATTGGGGTGAGAAATGCCTGGAAAAAAGAAGAAGATTGGCGCTATGCCAATTGGCGAAAAGATTGGGGCAAATGGTTTTACCTGCGATCTTATTTGCAGGTATTCTTATTGCAAGGTTTTTTTATGTGGATCATTCTTTTGCCGGTTTTGCAACGTCCAGGAGTTCAAAGTTTGCAGTGGTTTCAATACATAGGTATTGTATTGTGGTTATTCGGTTTATTATGGGAAAGCATTGGGGATTGGCAGCTCTTTAAGTTTAAAAAAGATCCTGAAAATAAAGGTAAGATTTTGACGAAAGGCCTCTGGGCTTTGTCGCGTCATCCAAATTATTTCGGAGAGGCAGTATTGTGGTGGGGCATTGCGCTATTTGTTTTGCCATGGGGAATCTGGTATTTATCCCTTTTAGGGGCTCTTACCATTACTTATTTATTGACTCGTGTTTCGGGGGTGCCCTTTTTGGAGTGGAAATATCGCGATAATCCAGCGTATTTAGAATACATTAGGACGACACCAGCTTTTGTGCCTAAGCTTTTTTGAACCACCCAAGTCAGCCAAGGACATCTAAGGCTTAATTAATTAGAGAATGTTGATTTAACCGCTCAAGAAGCAAAAAATAAATCAACTAGGCGACAGACAGAATAAGCGTTATACATTCCCTAATGCTCGACCCACATACCTTTCTTCAAATCTTTTCCCTCCATTTTTTCAAAAGTAGCGGGTGTAGAGATGGCATCTGCTATTATTGGTTTGATAACATTAAAATGGAGATGTGGTCCCGACGTAAAACCCGTAACCCCAGATAAACCAATGGCCTGCCCTTTTCTGACTATATCTCCTGGTTCTACCAAGGCACTATTAGGTTGGAGGTGAACATATTGAGTCAAACGTCCATCTGGATGATAGAGTGTGATATAATTGGCAAAGTCAAAATATTTTTTTTGTTTACCTCCCAATATATTTTCTTGTAAAACATTTATGACCAAGCCATCTAAAGCCGCACAAACGGTATCTCCAACAGCTAAACTAAAATCAATGGCGTAGCGTGAAAATTTTTTATTATGTGAATAAGAGCCATTATAAGCTTGAATGATCCTATACTTTTGCCCTTTTGGGAAAGGCCAAACCATTACCTTTGGCGTATCTAGTGCATAAGGATTTCCATGAAAACCTTTAGGGCTTAGACTTTCTCTTAAGGTTAAAGAATCTTGTCCCGAATGGGGAAATGCAAAGGTTTGTAGCTTGAGGCTATCAGTTAAGATAACTGGATTGATGGCTTCCATGGCTTGATTCATGGGCTCAATAGAAGACTGGAAATAAAAATGAATAGGTCCAGGAGTGTTTTTCTGGACACTTACCCGAAGACTATCTTCATCTGCCTCAAAATTGGCATAAGTCACAGCAGGAGGTAACTTAAATGGTACTTGTTGTTGGCAGCTGCTATTGAATAGGAGCATTAAACAGCAGTAAAATAACCTGTTTTTCATGATCCTGTCTGCATACTTGAATAGTTGGTCCGGCTCTCTAAAGCTCGGTAAATAACCGATTGAATCCTAGGCCGAAAATCTAATTTGTGCAACTTACTATTGTTCATACTAGGATAGGTACGGTTGGAAAGGAAAATATAGATCAGGTCTTCATCCGGATCTGTCCAGACGGCTGTACCAGTGAAGCCTAGATGACCAAAGGTATTTGGAGAAGCTTCATTTGCTAGATTTGCGGTATGATTGGGATTGAGTTCCTTCAAGTCAAAACCAATACCACGACGGGAAGATCGAGGATGACGCATGGTAAAGTTTTCGATGGTCTCCGGTTTCAAATATTGTTCACCACCGTAATAACCTCCTTGTAGCAACATTTGCATGAGTTGAGCTAGATCACTGGCATTAGAGAATAATCCCGCATGACCACTGATGCCTCCCAGCATCGCTGCACCCATATCATGTACATGGCCATGTACCGTCCGCCTCCGGAAATAATTATCCCGTTCGGTGGGAACAATCCTGTCCCTGTTAAATTTCTGGAGAGGTAAATAACTCGTATTTTGTAAGCCCATTGGTTGGTAGAAATGTTGATTCATATAACGGTCCAGAGACATTCCACTTTGGCGTTCTACTAACTTATCCATCATATAGAACCCCAGATCACTGTATCGATAATCGGTGCTACTTCGCAAGTCAGAATGATAGATTTGCTGCCAGATAGAATCCCTGAAGTCTTTTCTTAGATATAGATTATCGGCTACTTGAATAGAGTACGCTTCTTCAGGTTTTGATCGGTAAAAGTCTTTTAGCGGTTGTGGATTTCGCCGACTTTTGGAGACGGTTTGTTTGTAAAAAGGGATCCAGCCAATAAGCCCTGCATGGTGGGCCATAATGTCTTTAACGGTTTTTCCATTTTTGTTGGTCGCATTCAATTCCGGGATGAAATTATTGATGGGTTGTTGAATATCTATTTGCTCAGAATCTTGTAAATGCATGACGGCTAGAGTGGCTGCTGCTACTTTAGTAATAGAAGCCAAGTCATAAATGTCAGCCGTTTGGACCGCTCGCTGCTTGGCGTAAGTATGGTGGCCATAAGCTTTTTCAAAAACAATTTGACCATTTTTTGCGACCAAAACTACGCAGCCTGGGGTCGCTTTTATATCAATCGCTTCCTTGATGATTGCATCAATTTTCTGTAAAGTGTCACTATTGAGACCGGTAGCTTCTGGAAGGCTATAACCCATTCGGAAAGCTTTTGGGGTAATGTGGCCACTGTTATAAGTACTGCGTTTGGAGGCGGTAACGGGTAGCCTACCTTGGATACTGAAGGCACCAAAAAGCGCCTGGGCAGTGAGGTCCTGCGTCAATGTGTCTTCATCATAAGCACAAAGTACCCATTCGAATCGGTCAAAGTATTTTAGGCTGTAGGGACTGCCAAAGATATTTAGCACGACCTTCGTTTGTCTATTTAGCTGATAGAGAAAATCTAGATCTGCCTGTTGTAGCCCAAAATTTCTACTGGCGTACTTACTCATATCGTGTAGACTTACTAAGACTACGTCTTTCTGAGCGAGTTGTTGAGCAAGTTCGTTGCGTTTTGCAGCTTTAGAATTCTTATTTAACTGATAATGCTCCATTTTTTGGTAAGCATCTATACGCGTTTGGAAAGCCGTTTTCTTTACAGCCCCAATACTTAAAGACGCCATGGATAGCTGAGTCGTCTGTGTGAAGGGCAAAAGCTTTTTCTGATTGCGCACTAAAGTAAGCGCAGCTTTGACCAACTCACTTTTCAAAACAAGGCCATCTTTATTGTTGAGGTCCTTACGAATATTATCTACCTGAATGGGAGTGAAATTGGTCAACTGCAGGCGATATTTCGAACGGAGCATCCGTTTTACGCTGGCATCCACTTGATTTTGATCTAGTTTCCCATCTTGGATATACGCTTTAATGGTCCGCATGGCAGCTCCAATATCTTCAGGTAATACCAGTACATCATTCCCTGCCAACAGCGCTTCTGCTTCTACTTCTCCTGCCTCAAAGTATTTGGTAACGCCCTTCATCTCTAAGGCATCTGTAAACGCGAGTCCTTGAAAGCGCATTTGCTCCCGTAATAAATTGGTGACTGTATTTCTAGAAAGAGTAGTGGGGCGATTGGCTCTTTGATCTAAAGCGGGTACATTCAAATGAGCAATCATCATACTACCGACGCCCTCTTTTGAAAGCAATTCAAAAGGGTAAAACTCAATACTATCCAAACGATCTAAATCGTGATTGATAACGGGTAAATCATAATGAGAATCTACATCAGTATCTCCATGACCAGGGAAGTGTTTGGCGCAAGCCATGATGCCCTCATCCTGCATCCCTTTCATATATTGGTAACTCTTGATCGTGACATTGTATCGGTCTTCTCCAAAAGAGCGGTTGTTAATGACCGGGTTGGCGGCATTGTTATTGATATCCACCACAGGGGCAAAGTTGACATGGATACCGGCTCGCTTTAATTGCTGCCCGACTTCTCGACCCATTTGGTAAATTAGGTCATTATCTTGTATTGCCCCCAAAGTTAATTGCCTGGGAAAGCTAATGGTACTGGCAGGCATACGCATGCCTAAACCCCATTCTCCATCAATAGCAATCATTAAAGGTAAAGTACTACTTAAACCTTGATAGCGGTTGATCAGCTCGGCTTGTTTTTCTGGGGTGCCCTGGAAAAAACATAGACTGCCTACCTTATATTTCTTGATTTGTGCTTCTACTTTTGCGATATGATCCGGCCCTAAGTCAGAGTGGGCGCGAATCATAAACAGTTGCCCCAGTTTTTCGTCCGTATCGAGCGCATTGAACACAGAATCTACCCAGCGATCTTCAGCCGCATCCATGCCTGCACGTAAATAAAAATTAGTGACTTGCGCAGCAGCAGTAAAAGTAGTGCCAACCAATAGTAGGAAAGTAATAAGACAGGGGATAACCTGTAAGTACAGTCGTTTCAACATGATGATTACTAATTTCTAGGAGAATATTTTCTTTATAATTCCATAATTAATCATCTATTGGGGATTTACCAAGAAAAGCCTAAGAAAATCTTGCACCTTTAAGATTTCTCTAAGCCAATTGTATAGAAACCGGTCGTGTGTTGGGCCTAAACTTTCAGAAAAAAATGAAAATAGACAGCAAAACCAAAAACCAAGCTTTTCCTATCTTTGTTGTAAAGTCAAAATAATAATAGGGTGGGAGGTATTTCCTAGTCGATTGTTCCAAGTACAAAAATAGTAGATATGAATATTGATGAGCTTTTGCAGCGAGCGCTTAATTTAGAGGATTTGACTAGAGAAGAGGGCGTGTTTTTATTTGAAAACGCGACTACGGCAGAATTGATGTACGTAGGAAATAAATTAAGACAGCATCATGTTCCAAATGATGTCGTGACTTGGATTATCGATCGAAATTCAAATACAACCAACGTATGTATTGCCAATTGTAAGTTTTGTAATTTCTATCGTCGGCCTGGACATGGCGAGGCATATACTACAACAATAGAGCAATACAAGCAAAAGATAGAAGAGACCTTTGCCTTTGGAGGGGAGCAACTGCTTTTACAAGGTGGGCACCATCCAGACTTAGGGTTAGATTTTTATGTCAATTTATTTAGTGAATTAAAGACCTTATACCCCAACCTCAAATTACATGCTTTAGGGCCACCTGAAATCGCGCACATTGCTAAATTAGAACAAGCATCGCATACGGAGGTACTAGCTGCACTGAAAGAATCTGGTTTGGACTCTTTACCTGGTGCAGGTGCTGAGATTCTGAGTGATCGGGTACGTCGCTTGATTTCTAAAGGAAAATGTGGTGGGCAGGAATGGTTAGATGTGATGCACGCAGCGCATAATCTGGATATAACTACCTCTGCTACGATGATGTTTGGACACATTGAAACCAATTGGGAGCGGATGGATCATTTTGTGCGTCTGCGTGAGGTACAAGCTAAAAAACCGGCTCATGCAAAAGGCTTTTTAGCATTTATTCCTTGGCCGTTCCAAGATGAAGATACCATTCTCAAAAAGATTAAACGAGCTCGGAATACTTGTACGGGTGACGAATATGTACGGATGATTGCCATGAGTCGGATTATGTTGCCCAATGTGGTCAATGTACAAGCATCTTGGTTAACCGTTGGTAAGCAAGTAGCACAACTTTGTCTGCACAGTGGTGCCAACGACTTTGGTAGTATTATGATTGAAGAAAATGTAGTATCTGCAGCAGGTGCACGGTTCCGCTTTACAGCAGATGGTATCCAAGAAGCGATCCGCGAAGCCGGGTTCAGGCCTCAGCTGCGTAACCAACAATATGGCTACCGCGATTTGCCGGGGAACATGAAACAGCAGCAACTAGATACGGCTAATATGATCGTTGATTAAAGGATGACGAAAAATAGGTGCTTATTTTTGTCACCTTTAAAATCGATGACTTATGAAAAAAGGCACCTTATTTTTAATTCCTACACCCATTGCAGAGGCAGCGGTTCACACGCTTCCAGCATATGTAGTGGATCAATTACATCAGCTAGACTTGTTTATAGCAGAGCGCGCCAAAACTGCTCGTAGATTCATAAGAGATACAAACCCACCGCGGCCTATTTCTGAACTGACTTTTTACGAACTCAACAAACGCACCACTCCCGAAGAACGTCAAACTTTCTTAGAGCCCGCTTTAGCTGGTAAGGACATCGGCTTAATGTCTGAAGCTGGTTGTCCAGGGGTCGCTGATCCGGGTGCATTGGTGGTGGCACAAGCCCATCAATTGGGTGTTAAGGTTGTACCTTTAGTAGGGCCGTCTTCGATATTAATGGCTTTAATGGCTTCGGGTATGAACGGTCAGTCTTTTGCTTTTCATGGTTATCTTTCTGTAAAACCACCAGACTTGGCTAAGGATTTAAAGCGCTTAGAGCAGCAATCTGCCCGAAATAAGCA
>CAXIDD010000276.1:0-7098 GCA_964021975.1 uncultured Saprospirales bacterium
CCAGGGTCCTTTAGGGTGTGTGAAATTTTGATCTGCAACGATAATGTGATCTTTATCAAATAGCGTTTGCATTAATAACTGACGGTTCCCTCCTCCTTCAATGACCTCTACTTTCTTATCCGATGGGTTGTAAAAACAATATTTATATTCAATACTACCGACTCTATATTTAGGAAAATGGATAGCAGCCTCCCAACGTGGATGCTGATTATTATTAAGTAATAAAGGAGTAGATTTATTCCAATTACCCAATTCCTCAATATTACCAATTACGCCCAATTGTAAACCTGGAGGTACGATTGGAGTATCCATTTGAAAATGAATAGAAACGTGATCATCAGGCTTATTAAGACGCTTTACTTTGGAAAATGATTTCGGCTTAAAAATAGCCTTCACAAATGCAGAGCTGTAGAATACATTGGCATCATCTGAATGTGTTCGCCAGGCATCTCTTATCCAAAGTTGTTTGGCATCTGGCTCTATTTCAATCTGCCGGAGATCCCCCCATTCTTCGGTAACGGCTCCTTTTGCTGAATCTAATATTAGATATCGATAGGAAAAAGTAGCCGGAGCATTTTCTAATTCAATCACAGCTTCCCAAAAACCTTCTTCTTGGTATTCTAAAAGTAGTACTTTATCTAGAACGTTACTGCCCATTTCGGGTAAGGAACCCGAGAGGGCCATCTGTTGTCCCCATTGTGTATAGTAGTGAATCCTAAAAGTCAGTTTCATATCTCTTTTTATTGCCTTTTTAAAGTCTATTTAATACAAGTTTCATTTTCACTTTTCTAAACCCTAATATAGCCTTATTTATAAAAAACCTGGTGTAAGTTAGGGCGCAATATTAGATAAGCTCTAAAGCGGTATAGACTTTTCAAACAAAAATGATTTTAACAGGTTATTTTAAAAACAACTTTTATGACCTTAAGTCTAGGATTTTCACCTTGCCCCAATGACACCTTCATTTTTGACGCCATGGTACATGGTAAAATTGATACGGAAGGTTTAAATTTTGAAGTCCAACTAGGTGATGTAGAAGCCTTGAACCAGCTCGCCTTTAAGGGGTCTCTTGATATCACTAAATTGAGTTATCACGCCTTTGCTTATCTCTTAGAGCAATATGTATTATTGGATGCTGGTAGCGCATTAGGGAATAATTGCGGACCACTACTGATCGCAAAGCAACCATTATCTAAGGATGAAATAAATCAGGCAAAAATTGCCATTCCTGGTAAATATACCACCGCAAATTTATTATTGGGTTTAGCTTATCCCAATGCCCAAACCAAAAAAGAATATGTATTCTCAGATATTGAATCCGCAGTGTTAAATGGTGATGTAGACGCAGGACTCATTATTCATGAAAATCGATTTACCTATCAAGATAAGGGTTTGATTAAATTAATCGACCTTGGGGAATTCTGGGAAAAGACGACCAAACAGGCCATACCTCTAGGTGGTATCGTAGTTAAAAGAACTTTAGCTCCCGAAATTCAACAGAAAATCAATCGAGTAATGGCCCGTAGTGTTCAATTTGCTTTGGACAATCCACAAGCCTCTAGCCAATTTGTCCAAGCAAATGCTCAAGAAATGAATACGGATGTTATGTACCAACATATTAACTTATACGTTAATAATTATACTGCTAATTTAGGAAAGGAAGGTAAAGCAGCTGTTTCACATCTTTTCCAGGAAGCAAAAGACAAACAAATCATCCCAATAAACAATCAAAGTATTTTTCTTTAAATCAAAGAAAACGGTAGGTAAAATCACTAGAACACTAGGATTTTCTTAGAAAATGGTTTATATTGTAATGAATTTAAAATATAATCTTCGTTTTAGGACAAACACAACCTTCACTATATTCTTGTAGACACCGTTTTTTTGTGCGTGTTATAATATTATTTAAGTTAAAAAGCTATTATTTCTATAGAGTACACCTCTAAAGAGACTGTAGGTTTATTTGGTAAGTTAGTAATCTATCCTCTCAAAAAATATAGATCGTACTATGAGTGATCAAAACAAAAATCCATTCCTCTACTTCTGGGACCTTGCGACTGGAGGTCTGCTTTCTGCATCATCAGATAAAGAGTTAACACCCAATAACAAAGCGGGAAAAACGAATAATGGAAGCAACACAAAAAAGGTAAGTAAACCTTTAACGTCAAAAACGCCCAAGAAAACAAAAAAGGAAACCAGTAATAACCTTAAGTTAGAAGGTTAATAAAGGGTTTCGCCAACGGCAACCATCCTTGTTTTTTTTATTTGTATTTCTTTGATGATACCAATAGCCAATTTCCATTTGATTGAATGGAAGTTGGCTATTGGTATTTGTTCAAGTCTCCTCCTTAGCTAGCTTGGCATTAATTCCATTTAAATTTCTACTCCAATTGCTTGAAATTAGTGGATACTTTTTAATTTTGCCGAGCATTCTAAGTTAATGCGCAAACTACCTAATCAAATAAAAATTCAACAAATGATTATTGGAGTACCAAAGGAAATCAAAAACAATGAAAACCGGGTTGCCCTAACACCTTCCGGTGCTTTTGAACTATCAAAGAGAGGCCATAAAGTTTATGTGCAACATACCGCAGGAGAAGGCAGTGGTTACCAAGATGAAGACTACCTAAATGCAGGTGCTCAAATTTTGCCTACCATTGAGGATATCTATGCGATCGCCGAAATGATCATGAAAGTCAAAGAACCCATTGAATCAGAATATGATTTAATACGAGAAGACCAACTTTTATTCACCTACTTTCATTTTGCCTCTCATGAGCCACTAACCAAGGCTATGATAAAACAGAAAGCGGTATGCTTAGCTTATGAAACTGTTGAGTTAAGAGATCGTTCTTTACCATTATTGGTACCCATGTCTGAAGTCGCAGGCCGCATGTCTGTTAACCAAGGCGCAAAATTCCTGGAGAAACCTGCCATGGGACGTGGTGTCTTACTCGGGGGTGTTCCGGGTGTTGCTCCTGGTAAAGTATTGATCCTTGGCGGTGGTGTCGTAGGTACTCAAGCTGCAAAAATGGCTGCGGGCCTTGGCGCTCAAGTAACCATGCTAGATATTAACTTGAATCGCTTACGTTATTTGGATGACATCATGCCAGCTAATGTAACAACTCAATATTCTAGTGAGTATACCATCCGCGAATTGATCAAGACACACGATCTCATTATTGGTGCTGTATTGATCCCAGGGGCTAAAGCTCCTAGCTTGATTACGCGTGATATGCTAAAAGAAATGCGTCCTGGCACCGTATTAGTAGATGTAGCAGTAGATCAGGGTGGTTGTATCGAGACAACAAAACCCACAACTCACGCAGATCCCGTCTTTATCATTGACGATATTGTCCATTACTGTGTAGCCAATATGCCAGGTGCTGTGCCTTTTACTTCTACTCTAGCTTTAACCAACGCCACCCTACCTTTTGCTGTACAACTTGCAGACAAAGGTTGGAAACAAGCCTGTCAAGATAACGAGCCGTTGAAAAAAGGATTGAATGTCATCCAAGGGAAAGTAGTTTATAAAGGGGTAGCAGATGCTTTTGATCTTCCTCTAGAAGACGTCAATAGTTTCTTGTAGATCCAAGGTCATTGACGCCTTATTATTAAACATAATAAAGAAAGCCGAACGGAAAATTTCCATTCGGCTTTCTTTATAAAGACCTACCCTTAAAAGCTAGAGACGCTGTAAAGTCCCATTTTGATCTACTACAATAAAGGCAGTCGGGAAACCATTTTGTTTTACTTGTAACAAGGCACTCTGTGCAGCTTGTACACTTCCAAAATTACCCAAAACCTTAATAATAAGATCACCACGACGATAGTCTTGAATAGTACCTAAAGAGGTAATCTTTGAAGGATCAAAGAAACGTGTATTCCTTAATGCCGCCAATTGGATTTTATAGCTACCTGTAGTATTAACTGGTGGATTGGTCACTGGTGGACGATTAACCGGAGGATTTGTAACCGGAGGACGATTGGTTACAGGATTTGTAGCCCCACCAATTGAAACACCGTTTTCAGGTACGACATAGGCATCTCTATATCCCTTTCCACGCACAGAGCTAACCAGTCTTTGAGCATCCGCACGATTGGGGAATACTCCATAACGAACTTTGAAAACATTGCCTTCTTCTTTGATGTAAACATCACCAGCGTTAAGGCTATTCAAGTTACTATATCGATTGACATCGGGTCTCTTACCCAATGCACCTAATTGAACTGAAAAACCACTTTGTAATACCGGATTATTATTGCCATCTGGTGGATTTGGTGGAAATGGGTCATTGTCGATATCGTTGTTGTACGGAGGAAGTTCGGAAGTTAAGGATAGAGACATGGTTCCTAAACCATCCGCACCTAAGGTAGCGGTATTCACATTGCGACGAATTTCACGATAACCTGCACTTGAATAAATCAACATATAGGGCGTATTACCTTCTAAACCGATATTAAACGTTCCTGTCCGATCACTAAATACCTGCGTGCTGCTTCCGGTATTTAAGTTCCGAGCAGTGACACTTATTCCCTCTAAAGGTTGTCTGGTTTGATACCGTTCTACCTTTCCAGAATAGGTTTCTCCTTCTCTACTCATTACAATTTCTAAATCGCCACCACCAATTAGAGCTGCCGTGCTCAGTGGGTAGGTTCTTGGCGTAAAGCCAGGACTTGAAATAATGATCTCACAATTGATTTCAAACGGCACCGGAAAAGAATAAACGCCTCTGGCATCACTCACTGCTTGTGCACTTCCACCTGCGATGGCTTGTCCGCATGCTCCAAAATCTATATTAGCAAACGAAATAGGATTTCCATCTGCTCCATTTATGATTCTAAGTACCACATTATTGTTGGTTGCCTTACTGACTTTATAAATATCTTCAGCTCCGCGACCGCCAGGACGATTAGAAGTTAAGTAACCTATATTTTTGAAATTGTCATAGATAAAACCGTAATCATCTCTAGAAGAATTCGAAGGAACCCCTAGGTTGGTCACGACTGACCATTGGCCATTTCGTTGCTCGGCTTTAAAGTTATCAAAACCTCCAAATCCATAATGGTAATCAGAGGCAAAATAGAGGTCTGTGCCATCAAAAAAGGGCGAAATTTCATCTCCTGCGGTATTTACCACTGGCCCTAGGTTAATGGGAATACTCCAAACATTATTATCCAAGTAAGAGATGTATAAATCATATCCACCATAACCGCCTGCCCGGTCAGAGGCGAAGAACATAGCAGAACCATCTGGTGTGAAAGCAGGATATCCTGTTTTACTATTAGGGTCGTTTTGAGGGAATGGTTTTTCATTAAACCAAGTGCCCGTTGTACCTAACTCTGCTAAATATAGAACCAATTCATTCCCATCTGATGGGATTTGTCGAATACCACTTATAAAATCATTATTAGTAAAAGCAATAATATTTCCTTCTGGAGAAAAACTTGCAGGCCCCTCCCCTCTGTTACTAGCAGCACCTTTTAAATATCTTGGTGGCTGCAAAAAGCCATCCAGGCCTAAACGAGAAACAAACAACTGATTTTTGGCTTGACCATCCCAGTTATAAGTAGACCGTTGTACATCTGTTCTCCCAGAAGCAAAAACAACATCCTCTAAATAGAACGCCGCACCAAAGTCCGAAGCCGTACTGTTTATTCGCTCATTAGAAACGGCATAATCCGTTTGCATTCCTTCTTGGTTTCGAGCAAATTCACAAGAAGCGGCATAATGATTGCCTAAAGTAGGATTGCGGTTGGCATAGACTTTAAACACTTGTTCGGCTTGAGAATAACGTTCTAAAGCTTTCAGTGTTTTACCAAAATTTAAGATATGCTTATCCTCAATCCCCTTAAGGTCTTGCATAGCTTGAGCATACTTATCTGCTGCCTCTTCCATTTGGTTAAGATGCCTGTAACAATCTCCTAGATAACTTAGGGCTTCGGTATTATCCTTCCTGCGATCTAATACCTGTTGATAAGTTTCAATAGCTTTGGTGTAAGCCCTGACGTCATATTGTTGCTTGGCTTTGCGCAATAAAGAACGAACAGATTGCGCTGAAACACTGATACTGCCGATTCCCATAAAAACCAGCGCTAAAAAAAGTATTCTTTTGAATTGATTCATTGCAAAGATTTTGTTAGAAATATGATTAAATACCGTGGAACAAAAGTTAATGAATATTTTAAAATTTATGTTCAACAGTATTAAGTAGTACTACTTATGAAATATTGTGCACTACTTTAGCGCAAACCTAAAGTTTAGACATACGCTAAGGTGTTAGGTTGAAAACGTTATAAACTTGGTTGTGAGAAGCTACTTGAATTTAAATAACTTCAATACCAGTTTTTTTGCCTGGGACTAAATATACTTTATATTACATTGTTTGCAAAAAATAGCTAGAAAGATGATCCAATTGAGTGGAATAAATATATATCCGATTAAATCTTTAGGTGGTATTCAACTACAAAAAGCCCAAATAGGTAAGAAAGGTTTGTTCCTTGACCGCAGATGGATGTTGGTTGATCCAAACGGAAAGTTTATTACCCAGCGAAATCATCCTAAAATGACATTAATTGGTCTGAAGTGGTTAGCGGAGCAAAACCAGCTACAAATCTATGACCGAAAAAACCGAAAAGAGTCAATTCTTTTAAATATATCTCCACCAAGTAATCCAACAAAAATTTCAGTACAAATATGGGAGGACCAATGTGAAGCTTTACCAGTTGGAGCTGTTTATGACCAATGGTTTTCTGAGCTTCTGGCATTTCCCTGCCGCTTGGTATATATGCCAGATGCCACCAAACGGCGCGTTAGTCCAAAATATGCTGTCCCAACGGATGAAGTAAGCTTTGCCGATGGATTTCCTTACCTAATTAGTAATGAGGCATCTTTAGCAAATCTCAATGAACGTTTAGATCTACCCATCACAATGGATCGTTTTCGCCCCAACCTCATCTTTACTGGCCAACAAGCTTGGGAAGAAGACCACTGGAAAGGGTTCTCAATTGGAGCGGTAGCCTTTCGCTCCCTCAAACCTTGTGCAAGATGTACCTTACTCACCGTTGATCCCGAAACAGGTGAAAAGGGTGTAGAGC
>CAXIDD010000277.1:0-7096 GCA_964021975.1 uncultured Saprospirales bacterium
GGAGTCGAGAATGTATAAATTCTGCGGGAACTCCCAAGTAAGGCCTTGTCCTTGTACATTGTTATTTGCAAAAACAGTAACAATTTCACCTCCACAAACTGGACCAGTTTGATCAGAACTTAAGTTAAGAATCGGCATAGTGGGCACCACAAAAATGGAATCCTTTCTAGCAAAGCCATTTACGATGGCATCCAAAATCACTAAAGTCGGTGCTGTTGGCGTAATGGTTGGTGTCTGGCTGCTAGGATCATCAAAAATAGCGGCCGGGCTCCAACTGTAGCTAAGCGCAGTTGTCGCATTTAGCTGAAAAGAAGAATCAGCACAAACAAAGAGGGTATCTACATCGGGTAAAATTTCTACTACACGTTGTGCTTTAAGAACAGAAGCGGTCGAAAGCAAAATAGCAGAAACGATTAACAGAACTTTATTCATATTTTGAATTATTGTCTTGCGATAGAATCTAGACGAAAATGAAAATACCTTTTGTCTAGAAAAGCCAAAATAGGTAAATAACAGAACAGTATTGATCCGGTCCATCTACCTGAATTCATCAATCCGAAAGGTAGTAATTCCAAAGGAAAATAAGGAGTAACCACCCAAAAATTAACAAGTCGATCAACTCTAGTGTCAGCTGATAGCATCCAAGGCCCCTAAAACAGGGAATAAGTAAGTAATTTAAGGCCGGTCTGCACAACGGATACACCGACTACTTTGCGGCATAAACATCAAGCGGCCCGATTGTATCGCTTTGCCACAACGGGTACAATTTCCAAAAGAAGGGTCTTCAATCTTATGAAGGGCAACTTTTAGATTGGATAATTTTTTTTGAGCACTTCTTAACGCAGACTCCGCCACACTTTTATTATTAATGGCATCCATTCGGCTGATTCTACCTATAGAGTTCTCAGGGGTAATGGGTTGAGTAGCAAGCTCAAGGTGTCTTATTTTCTCTTCGGTTAATTGAATGAATTCTAAAATTTTTATTTTTAGTTGGCCACGTTCTTCCTTTGTCATCTATAAATTGTTAGGTCCTAAGATAACGATAAATACGTTCTAAGACCTTAAATAACTGGCACCATTAACATCCAAAATGCCGCCGGTCATAAATAATGCCGCTTCAGAAGCATAAAAAAGAATAGCGTGGGCAACTTCTTCCGGTTTGGCTACCCGTCCTAATGGACTTTGCTTTTTTATGGAGTTACCATCAGGACCATCCAATGTTGGTTGAGCCATATCCGTAGCGACAAATCCAGGCGCGATAGCATAAACGCCAATGTTATGTTTCCCTAGTTTTTTAGCTAAGGATTGACTCATGGCATTCATACCTGCTTTGCTAGCACCATAGGCTGGGAACTCAGGCTCTCCGCGAAATGCACCTCTTGAGGAAACATTAATAATTCGTCCGCCGCCGTTTGGAATCATTAGCTCGGTAGCACAATAACAAACATTAGCAGCTCCTATTAGATTGGTGGCCAAGGTTTGCGACCAACTTTGTTGCCAGTGCTCATAGCTCACCTCATCAATAGGATGGGGATCAAATATTCCAGCATTATTTACCACAATATCAATACCTCCCAATTGGGTCTGAATGGATTGAAAGAGCGATTTTACTGCCTTAGCATCTGAAATATCTGCTTGTAGTAAAAGGTGTTCTTGGCCTTTAAGACTATCAAAGGTTTGCTGTCCGGCTGCTTGATTACGATGGTAGTGGACCACCACTTTTGCGCCTCTTGCTGCGAAGGCTATTGCAGCAGCCTGACCTATTCCACGACTAGAGCCAGTGATGAGCACACGTTTATCTTTAAAGTTCATATTTTGGTTTTGTAAACCAAAAATAGACCAAAAAATCACCAAACCGAAAAATCACCGTACGTTTTAGGACATATTCAAAACTTGTAAAACTTTCTCGCGAAGGGATTTACTGATTGGAATTTTATGAGGGCCAATTGCCAATTGATTGCCCTCCAAAAAATCTACCTTGTCCGTATTAATTAGATAGGCTCGATGTGTTTTCAAGAATGGCGGTTGGGGTAAGATTTCATAAAGGGTACTCAATTTAGTTTTAGGGACTAAGAGCTCTTTTGTGGTGTGAATTTTGACATAATCTCCATAAGCCTCTAGAAATAGGGTTTCTTTAAAAGGGATTCGATAGACTTTACGATTTGCTCGGATAGTAAAGAAGGTTTCGGGTGACCTAATTTCAGAATGGAGTTGTTTGATTTTCTGAATGGCCTTTAAAAACCGTGGTAAGCCAAAGGGTTTTAAAAGGTAGTCTACCGCAGCGTATTCATAACTCTTTACGGCATATTCAGGGTAGGCAGTGGTGAAAATTACTAAAGGGGGGTGATCTAGTAAGGATAAAAACGCTAATCCATCTATGGTGGGCATATTGATATCTAAAAACAGAAGATCCACTTTGTTTTTTTTTAGATAATCTAAAGCTATCAAGGCATCCGTAAAGCTTGTCATAAGCTGGAGATCACTGTCTGCTTCAAAGTATTTTTGGAGTACTTTAATTGCTAGCGGCTCGTCATCGACAATAATGCAGTTGATCATAAGATATGTTATTGAGGATTAATTAAAGGAACTTCTAAGTTGACTTTAAAGGTAGTAGCTGTCTTATCGAATTGTAAAACATGGTCTTTGGGATACAATAGGTTTAACCGTTTTTGTAAATTTTCAATGCCAACCCCACTTGCTTCTTTAGGCTTAGGTAGCAATTCAGGAATTGAGTTTTGAATTTTAAAGACTACTTTGTTTTCCAGAATTTGGCAATCTACCTTAATGAAAAAAGCACCATTTAAGTTGGGCTGAGCATGTTTATAAGCATTTTCCAGTAAGGGTAAAAAGAGTAATGGACTTACCAATTGATCCAGAATCGTTCCTTGAATAGTCAGTTTTGTTTCTAAATTAGTTTCACTACGTAAGGCTTGCAAGTCCATAAAATATTGCAAGAAGGTTAATTCCTTTTGCAATTCAATATCGGGGGCTTTGCAATCATAGAGCACATAGCGCAAACATTGGGAGAGTTGCAAGAGTGCATCTGGAGCTTGTTTGTCTTCATATAAAGTCAGCGAATAAATATTATTAAGGCTATTAAAGAGAAAATGCGGGTTGAGTTGGGCTTTTAATGCTTGGAGTTCGGCACTGGTTTTTTGTTGTTCTAATCGGCGAATCTGCTTTTCTTTTTCATTAATTGAAAACCAGGATTTAGATAATTTCAAACTGGTACTGATCGCCCAATAAGCGGCCATAAATTGAAGAATATCTTTGTATTCGTAATACGAAATAAAATAATAACCTGGGAAAATCCAATCGGCCAGGGTGGTAAAGGTTAATTGATTGAATATCGCAGCTCCTGCAATTAAGCCTCCAGAAGAAAGTATGAATAGTAAGTACCAATTCCGCCGGAGTAGATAGGGGATTAATACGATGGTGTTGATATACACCAAACTGATTAGGCTAATATGAAATAGAAGGGTATATATCCAATCCGTCCAACTCTGGTCTTCGTTTAAATTAAAAATTTTAAATAAAACGTATAAAGAGAGTGCCCAAAACGAGCTGTGTTGTAGGAGCCTGTTTTGGACAATCTGATGTAAAATTTGTTGTGTTCTCCCAGAAATCATGACCTAATCTACTGTTTTTTGAATGAATAAGGGCTCATCAAAAGCTTCTTTATCTTGAGCATATTTCACAAGGAATTTCTGTAGGTCTTCTGTGTTGGCCGTGACCACCATCGTACCATCTACCATTTCATGTTTAATCCTGATCTTACGTTGGCGGACTAATTTATCCAAGCGGTCACCATCAAATGGGTATATTTTCATTTGATTTGCAGGTCCAAATTCAATTTTATAAAAATTGTGACTTGGTATAAAGGAAGCTAAAATTGGTCCATCATTTCCACTTTCGACCTCCACCGGACCGTCCACCAAAATATCTAGGTAATAAGTTTGTCCCAGCTTTAATAAAACGGCTTCATATTCGTAGGTATAGCCTTCTGTGGTATGGTCTAACTGGTATTTTCCCGTGAAACTACCATCGTTTTTGTGCTTTGCTTTGAAAACCCATTCTGAAGGAGATTCTCCATTTTGATCCAGCCAACGGCCATTAATTTTTATTTCCTTGACCATCGTCTTTGTATCGTAAAGCGGGTGCAAAGAAATAATACAAGAACTCATTAACAAAGTAAGCATACTGAAAACAATTAATTTCTTCATTTCTTTTCTTATTGGTTACAGCAACAATAATAACGGCTTCAAGCACTTTCTAAAACTATAGGCGTGGAAAAGGGTGTTTTAGTCGTTGGCTGGTAGGAAAACATGTTATCTGGCAATTTAGGGGGTTACATCTTGAATACTTATTACTTATATTTGCCGCATAACTAACCAAGAAGCTGAAAGCAGCTGATAAAATCTCAAATTGTATGTTACAAAATCTAACGATGAGCTCTGCGGAGTTGATGGAACTGGAAGACAAGTATGGTGCGCATAACTACCATCCTATTCCGGTTGTTTTGTCTAAAGGAGAAGGCGTACACGTATGGAGTGTAGAAGGTAAAAAATACTTCGACTTTCTTTCTGCCTATTCTGCAGTTAATCAGGGACATTGCCACCCTCGGATCATTAATGCACTAATAGAGCAAAGTCGTAAATTGACTTTGACCTCACGGGCATTTCACAATGATGTATTGGGGCCTTATGAAAAATACATGGCTGATTACTTTGGGTATGATAAAATCCTTCCGATGAATACGGGGGTAGAAGGTGGTGAAACAGCCATTAAGTTATGCCGAAAGTGGGCCTACGAGGTAAAAGGCGTACCAGTCAATGAAGCAAAGATCATTTTTGTAACGGGTAATTTCTGGGGACGTACACTAGCGGCTATTTCCTCTTCTACGGATCCAAGTAGTACTCGAGGTTTTGGACCCTATATGCCTGGTTATCAATTGATTCCATATAATGACCTGCCAGCTCTAGAAGAAGCTTTGAAAGACCCAACTGTAGCTGGATTTATGGTAGAGCCTATCCAAGGTGAAGCGGGAGTTGTGGTGCCTGACGACAATTATTTGTACGATGCCTATCAGCTTTGTAAGAAAAATAATGTACTCTTTATTGCAGACGAAGTACAGACAGGTATTGCTCGCACTGGAAAATTAATCTGTTGTGACCATCACGGGTTTAAACCTGATATTCTAATCTTAGGTAAAGCTTTATCCGGTGGTGTCTTTCCTGTATCTGCTGCTTTGGCCAACGATGAGATCATGATGACCATCAAGCCCGGAGAGCACGGGTCTACCTTCGGTGGGAACCCATTAGCTTGTGCGGTAGCTATGGAAGCACTTGAAGTAGTAAAAGATGAAAAACTAGCTGAAAATGCAGAGCGACTGGGAAATCTTTTCCGCGAACGAATGCAGAATAATCTAGTAGATAAAACAGACATGGTGACCTTGGTTCGTGGCAAAGGATTATTGAATGCCATTGTTATTAATGATACAGAAGACAGCGATACCGCTTGGAATATTTGTTTAGATTTAGCAGAAAACGGATTATTAGCCAAGCCGACGCATGGTAATATTATTCGTTTTGCTCCTCCTTTAGTAATCACCGAAGATCAATTGATGGCGTGTTGCGATATCATTGAAACAACGATTTTAAATCGTTTCCAATAATTGAAAACGTAATTGATCTTATTAATGTTAGCTAGATGAATTAAAATTTTTTGCGTTCATCTAGCTATATTCTTTTTTATGAAAGTAAAGAAAAAATCAGGGCCTTTTAAATTCAAACAATTTGAAATTCATCAAGATCAGTGTACCATGAAGGTAGGCACAGATGGAGTTTTATTAGGCGCTTGGGCGGATGTGGATAATTGTCAGAATATCTTGGATATTGGGGCAGGTACGGGATTGATCGCCATTATGCTTGGACAAAGAACGCAAGATCAGGATACAGAGATCTACGCCATCGAAATTGACGATGCAGCGGCAGAGCAAGCGGCAGCTAATGCCAACGCTGCGCCCTGGTCACAGCGCTTAAATATCTTTCAAGGTGCTATCCAGGACTATGCTCGCAGTACAGACCATAAATTTGATCTCATTGTAAGTAATCCTCCGTTCTTTTCTGGGGGGACTTTTTCAGATAAACAGGATAGAAATGATGTCCGCCATACCGTGAAGTTGCCACATGGAGATTTATTGATTGCAGTCCGGACATTATTGCAAGAAAATGGAAAATTTTGTGTCATTCTTCCCTTAATTGAAGGTCTACGATTTCAAGAATTAGCCGCACCGTATCATTTGTACTGTACTAAGGTGATGAAGGTGAAACCTAAAAAAGACAAACCTGTGGAGCGCTTATTGCTACAGTTTGAACGAAATAAATTACCGCAGCAAACGAATGAACTGATTATCCAAAAAGAAGCTCGGAATGACTGGACGGAAGATTATATTGACCTTACCAAGGCTTTCTATTTGAAAATGTAATTATTTAAAGAGTCTTCACTTTTTAGAAGAATTCGCCGAATAAATTCGCCGCTACAAATAAAAATCCTGAATAGACACTAAGTTTTATTCAGGATTTTTTTGATAAAATAGATAGTAGTTTTGGTCTAGGCCTCTACTTTTGCCAGGATAGCCCGAGCTGCTTTTAAAATAGAATCATCTTCATGGTAAACGATTCCGCCATTAGGACCAGGTTGTAAATGTAAATCAGTCAACTCGCCTTCTTTTGAATCGTGAGCACCGAAGTAATTTCGGACCGTTTGTTCAGAGATGTTAAGTTGCTCTGCAATTTTTTTAATGCTACCGTGTGGTAATTGGTGTTTAATATTGCGAAGTTCATCAAATGTGATATTCATAAGTCTTTTCATTTTGGTAAAAAAATCAGGTGCTAAAAAGGAGTCTTTTTCACCACCTCTTTGATCATTTTGATAGCTTTAAATTACCAAAAGTGCCAGATGGATTTGATGATTTTTGCCACTTGCTTTTGCTGCTATTTGTTATTGGCCGGGAGGAATCATTTTTTTGAATAAAAATATTAGGTAGTGCTATTAATGTAAGGCTATTTCTCCCGCCCGCACCTCAATCCTAAAG
>CAXIDD010000278.1:0-7094 GCA_964021975.1 uncultured Saprospirales bacterium
ATTTCCTGTATCGTATATTTTTTGGTAGGTTCTTTTAGAAGCGTCTCTGCCTTTTTAATTCGATAATGGTTGATAAAGGTGTGGAAGTTTTTGGACAGATGATGATTGATTAAAAGCGATAAATCAGTAACATTCACATCTAATTCATTGGCCAATTTAGCGACGGTCAGATCCGGATTGAGATAGGGTTCCTTTTCCACCATATACGCCTGCAATTTTTCAATTTTAGCTAAGGTACGACGACTTTCTTCGGTTTCTTCAAACATTTTAACCGCATCCTCCGCCAGGACCAACTGTAGATTGGAGTCAATCCCCCTAAATAACTTAGGGACTAATAATGCTTTAAACACCAGCCAACAAATAAATACGAGCGAGATACACATCACCAAAATCCTTAACTCCGTAATTAGCCAAGGATTATCTTGAAATTTGTGGATGTTCTTGATCAATGCTGCAATAAATAGCACCAGACTGATCATATTTAATTGAAAAAGCCAGTCGTAATTGCTATTATCCGTATTGGCATAATTCTCTGAGAGGATGCTTTTGTACCTGTTTAAAATAAAGAAAGTTAATAGGACTAAGCCTAAGTTTTGAATCACAAACAAGCTATAGGAAAAAGTCATTTCAAAGCCTAGGGGTAAGCCATCAAAAAGTGTATTTTCAAAACCTAAGTACGCTAAATAATACCTGGGAATTAATACTAATGTGCTCAACAAAAATGGAACAAGCAGCCATAGATATTTGAATCCCAACCTAAAATCTCGATAGAGAACCGATAAAACAAATAAAAACAGCAAGGGCGATTGAAAGAAGCCGCCAACATCGTGCCGCACGATATCAAGTACGGGATGTAACGCTACATAGTTACCATAAATTAAAACGCTAGCATCGAGTGCTCTAACCATTAAAAAAATGGATAGAATACGGTTCCCAATTTTATTTTCACTCTCCACAAACAATAAAAAAACGGCAAATAGCACAGATAAAAAACACAGAATGGCTGTTACTATTTGTAGTATGAAATCCGTATTCATTTTATAGCATGAAGTTATATAATTATACCAGTCGAAAAAAAATGGCGTGGTTATTCATTAAAAGCACGAATCATTTTTTTCAAAGCTAAGTTTTTTGAAGGAATAAATTTATTGATCTTACAAGGATAAAACAAAAGGACCTAAAGAATCGCTCCTTTAGGCCCAAATCAGGATACAATTGGATAACCTTTAAACAGACTGCGGCACGCCTTCATTCCAGACTCCTGCCTGCGCCATCTCTTGGGCATATTGTCTAAAGTCCGTTGCTTTTCTACCCAAAACGCGTTCCAGGTCTTTTGTAATAACTTGATTATTTTGATTACCTAAAACCTCACGAAATAAGTAGTTGAGCAACCAAATATAGTCTGGTGGAAGCCCTGCTGCTTGCATACCAGCATGGTATTGATCTAATGTAATGGCTTGGAAATTAATATTCCTGCCGGTCGCTTGAGCAATTTCCTGAGTCACCTCCTGGAAGGTCAATAACCTTGGACCCGTTATTTCATAGGTTTTCCCATTGTGGGTATCCTCTAAAAGTGCTTTTACTACGACTTCTGCAATGTCACGGGTATCTACAAAAGGGATTTTAGCTTCTGGCATAGGTAAAGCTACGTGGCCAGCCAATATTGGATCCAATAAGAAACTTTCACTAAAATTTTGGTTGAACCAGGAAGCACGGACTAGGGTATAATCCAGACCAGAATTGGCAACAACTTGTTCACAGCGCTCAGCTTCTACTTCCCCTTTACCAGACAAGAGCACAGCCTTTTTTACCCCTGCTTTTTTTGCTGCCACTGTAAGTCCTTGAATGGCCTCCATAGCCCCCGGAACGGCAAGGTCTGGATAATAAACGATGTAAACCTTGTCCATACCTGATAATGCCGCGGGCCAAGTTTCTGGAGCATTCCAATCAAATATTGGGCTTTGATTGCGGCCTCCAATTCTGACGTTCTGATTGGCTCTTTGTAAGCCTTCGACTACTTTACGACCGGTTTTTCCGGTTCCTCCGATTACTAGAATGTTACTTTTCATATATTTTATTTTAAGAAGTTATTTGCATTAGCTAAAAGTGCTAGAACCGATAGCAAAAAAGAAAGCACCGAAAAGACGGTTCTAATTAAATGGAATCGATTCCATTTCCTTTCGTAAAGCGCTCTGAATTCATTGATTGCAGGCTCGGCCAGCTCTGTAAGATCCATTCCGTCCAGCGTATCATTGAGTGGTACGTTTCCAAAGACCGTCACTCCAAAAGTTCCGAATAAGTAGAACAGCGTAGCGCCTAGTAACAGCCAAAAGCTTATTCCGGAATTGTATTGTTGTATGACACTAAGAATCAACAAAATGATCGGTCCAAAAAAGACCAAGAAAAATGCTGGATTCAGGATTGCCCTGTTGATGGCTTGCATACTTTCGAGGTAAGTCGGATCAAGGACTTTTTTTGTACCTGGAATGACGGAGACTTGCCACGCATAAAAGAGTCCTGCTGAAAGTCCCGTTAATACCACTGCTCCCAGAAGGCTTAAAGATTTGATTGATATTTCCATAATTAAAAAGTGTTGAGGGTTTTAAGCCAATCTTTCAATAATTGATATTCTGTTTCTGTTAGTTTAATTTTCTTGCCTTTGGGCATACGACGGTAGACAAAGACTTGTTTGTAAATCTTTGGCGCGTGTTTGTCCATATTTTTTAGAGAGAAAATCTTAAACGGATTTTGTTTTTTGTGGCAAACGTTACACTTCGCTTGTAATATTTCAAGCGCCCGTTGTTTAAGTGGCGGTTCTAGTTCTAGGGCCGCAGGCAATTGGATTGAATTCGTAGCATCTTTGGACCAATCCAAGCTGAGGGAAAGTTGGCTTAAGCTGAACAGGAATCCAATTAACTGAAGATGGAAAATTATTTTTTTCATTTCACTGCTGTTTTGGTTACAGAAGCAAAATTGGGGCAAAAAAGAAGCCTAGGCTTGACACTTTTCGCCAAGACTATGACACTTTCTGCCAAATCATTGATTGGAGTAGTTATCCTATCTATCCATTCCGATATTCCATTGGCGAAACTCCGGTCCATCTTTTGAAAGCACGGCTAAAGGCACTTTGCTCCGAGAAACCAGTTTGGTAGGCAATTTCACTAATCGTGTCTGTAGATTTTTTGAGCAGTTCTTTTGAGTTTTTCTCTTGAGTACGTTTGACTAAATCCCTGAAATTCACGCCATTTTCTTCCAACCTTCGGGCAAGTGTTCGGCTACTCATTCCCATGTACTTTCCAATTTGTTGAATTCCAGGAATTCCGCTGGGCAGTGCATCTTTGATTAAGCTCTCCACATCTGCTACTACTTTGATAGAGCTGACTTCTATGCCTCGTTTTTCTTCCTCTACTCTCTCCACCAAAAATTGATTGATGCTGATATCAGCCTTTGCTGTTCGAGTCTCTAGATCTATTGTGGTATAAGTAAGGATATTTTCTGGCTGATTAAATAAGATAGGACAATGAAAAGCTTCCTTATAGCTTTTTAAGTCTTTGGGTGGGCCGTGTTTAAAAGCTACTTCGACGGGTGCAATATTGGTCTCAGTCATTGCCTGTAAGACAACGACCGTTGCTGAAAAGGTGGCTTCATTAGAAAGCTCTGCGCCTCTTCTATGAGCATTCCGAAACAAATATATATTAGATAGGTCACCTATTTTTTTTACTTTAAAAACATAAGTATTGGACAAGAGATGAAAATATCGTTCACAACGTTCAAATATTTCTCCAGCTTTGGAGCAGGTTCTCCAAGATAAACCCAAAACGCCATAATCTGCTATTTTCATCTCTTGCCCAACCCTTACAGAAAACCCTGGTCCTAAAGTTTGGTCCAGTCGCTCATGCAAATCAAAGAATATATCTGCTGGAACGGCACGGATACCTTCCATAGCGTCTATAGGAATGGGCAAGTCAGTAAAATCCTCTTTGCTCATACCTTCTTCCAAGGCATAGTTGATCATTTTCCGATAAAGGCTGATGGAGATGTAGTTCATTATTTATAATATGCTAGCCTTTACTTGCTTGTAGTGCCTTCCATTTTTCAATAAGTTCTTTTTCTCGCAATAAAGTAGATTTAGGGTCTGCTTCTACCTTATCTCGGTCTTCTTGCGTAAGCGCATCTGAATACCACCAATCATAGGTGTCCTTAATCGACTGGCTTAAGGGGCGAAGAGATAAGCCATTGGCTAGTGCTTTTTGATTACTAATCTTGGCAGATCCAATATCATTCTCCGTAGGCATAATCCAGGGAACAATATAGAATACTTTATTTTCCTCCAGGAAGTCGTAATCATCAATTTTCACAAAAGTAGATTCTACCTCAAATGCTTTTTGAGCTTCTTCTACAAAGGAGTACATATTCGTTGGTTCTTTGGGACCGACTGCATTATAGACTCCGGCTTGTCGGTTTTCAATCAAACGGATCATCCATTCAGCGACATCTCTTACATCAATGTATTGGACGACATCCTCTTCTTTACCAGGAACCAAAACTTCACCACCTTGACTTAATCTAATTGGCCAATGAATAAATCGATTGGTCCGGTCAGCAGGCCCAAACATATAGGTAGGCCTAACGATAATCGTCCGTTCTTTCCCGAACTCATTCATGGCTGCTAGTTCAGAATTGGCCTTCATGATGCCATACCAATAAGCTATATCTTTATCTAGATCTACGCCCTCTGGTGCCTCTAGTACCACTTCATCATCCTCCTTGTAATCGCTACTTAAATAAGGATAATAGACACCTGTTGAAGAAGTATACAAGTAAAGCTCACAATTCTCTTTGAGTAAAGCAGCAGATGATTTAGTCCATGCTGTTTCCCGTCCAGAATTATCAATCACAGCATCCCATTTACGGTTTTCCAAAGCGGTCAAATCGTCATTTCTGTCACCTACTAATTGCTCCACTTGTTCAAACAACTCTTGATGAACCGATGGTTTGGTTTTTCCTCTGGTAAAAATAGATACTTCGTGACCTTGCGCTAAGGCATAGGCAATTTGATGTGGACCTAAAAAGCTAGTACCACCGAGAATCAAGATTTTTAGTTTTTTCCTTGGCACGGTTTCAGAGGTTCCTTCACCACCTGTTTCAGTTGTACAACTATATAAACCGGATGCCAATAATGGTAAGGCTAATCCGGCTTTTGCGCCAAGTTCTATAAATTCTCTTCTGGTTTGCTTTTTCTTCATGCTATCTTTTTGTACTTGCTAAGATAGGTATTATTTGAAAAAGCCTTATCAGTAAGCACCGATATAAGGCAAACATATTGAATATGTTTAAGCCCCTCATTTTCAATAATGATTGAATTTCATTGTAAAGCCGCTCTAGCATGTTCGATTTATAGCAATAATCAATACTTTCTTGACTTCTTAATCTTTTTAAAGTGCTTAACCATCTTCCCGAAGTCTTTGTCCTTTTTGCGTTTTTCGGCAAGGGTAGATTCAAAATGCTCTTTTTCTCGTTCCATTTTCAGGTAATTCTCGTAAGATGCCTCCTCTAGTGCTCCACTTTCAAGGGCAGCAATCACAGCACAGTCCATCTCCGTTTGGTGCGAACAATTTTTGAATTTACAGTCTTTGGCCAGCTCTACAATGGTTTCAAAAGTAACTTCTAATCCAGCGCTAGCATCCGTGATCCCCACTTCTCTCATGCCTGGATTGTCAATTAGAATGCCTCCATTGTCAAGTACAACTAATTCTCGGTGACTGGTCACATGTCGGCCCCGATTAGAGCTTTCACTAATGACATTCGTGGCCATCATTTCTTTGCCTGTAAGGTTATTGACCAGCGTAGATTTCCCAACACCAGAAGAACCTAATAAACAGTAGGTTTTCCCTTTTTCTATCAGTGCTTTCAAACTTTCAATTCCTTGTTGGGAGGCATTACTGATCGGCACAATGGGCACGTTTGGAATTCTATCCTGAACCAATGAAAGAAGCTGATTCAACTCAAGTTCCTCTATCAAGTCTATTTTATTAAGAATAATAATGGGCGCTACTTTAGTAGCATGGCAAATAGTTAAATAACGTTCTATCCGATTGATGTTAAAATCTCGATCAACAGCTTGGACGATAAATCCAAAATCAATATTAGTGGCGATAATTTGCTTTTCCCCATGCTTACCGACGGCTTGTCTTTGAATGATGGTTTTCCTTGGAAAGACGGCATGAATGAGAACTTTATGATCATCATAAGCAGAGAAAGCTACCCAATCACCAACGGCGGGGAAATCAGCTCTGCTTTGGGCGGAGAACCTTAGGTTACCGATGATTTCACCATCGTATTCCTTTTCGGGCGTTTTGACTACATACCTTTCTTTATGCTCAGATATGACTCGACCAACTTCAAAGACGTCAAGCTGGTTTTCTTCTCGGTGCTTTTCTAGCTGTGGCTTATAGCCTAAGTCTTGTAGCGTCATTTTATATGTTTTTCAGAAGCTTTTTAGTAATAAAAGTTTGCTTTAATGCAAACAGGTTTCCCAGTCTTCAAATTCTGGAATCACTTGATAATCGTCATCGTCTTTTCTGCAAACCAATCTGATCCACTGAGCAGCTCTAGTCATAGCATGTTTATGATTTAGTACTTTACCATTTTCATCCATTTTAATATTATTAGAATAAATAGCAAAAACGCTTTCCACCAGACTTGCTTCATATTTTAAATCTTCTCGGTAATCTATTCCATCTAACAGGCCTTTTTCTTCCACCACAAAGGGCAAAGTCCCATTGGTGTAATAGTAGACGAAATGCCTTAGACAACTTTTATAATCGTCAGATAGTTCCATTTTCATTATTTTATCTCCGAGAAATTATTGGTTAACATTATAGTCAATCCTCTTTAAATTAAATTTTCCATAAGTAAATTTTCCTTCTGGATAATGCCAAATGGCTTCTCCGTAAGTACAAACATTAAACCCATTGATATTTTTATAAGCCCCAACAGGTGTAGAAAAGGTATAATTTTTCCCATCGGATACATCGCTCCGGTCTTCTGAAATAAAATTTAAGAGCTGACCTTGTTCATTAAATTTCAAAACA
>CAXIDD010000279.1:0-7076 GCA_964021975.1 uncultured Saprospirales bacterium
CCGTACCGCACTATCAAAGGGTATATTCTGAGAAAGCCTTCGATTTATTTGATTGGAATGAGCAAGTGCAATATCTACGAATCAAAAGTTTTAGTAATGCTAGAGAAAATGCCAATCAAGCTAGAGCCTTTGCCAATCAATTAGAGAAGCAACTCAAAGCATCGCATTTAGTAATTGATTTGCGCGGTAATACAGGTGGTGCTCAAAGGGTGTCTCAGCCTTTTTATAAAATACTAAAGCGATACCAGAAAAAAGGAAAAATATGGGTGCTCACTAATTATAATACCGTCAGTAATGCTGAGCAATTCACCCTTAAATTAAGAGGTTTAAAAGGAACAACCTTGTTAGGAATGACTACAAATGGACAACTCAGTTATGGTAAAAATCGGGCCAATACTAAAACACTTCCCAGTAGTTATTTTATTTTTAAATATACAGATATGGATTTTAGTAGGTTTCTAGAGTATGAAGAACTGGGTGTGAAGCCAGACATTTGGTTAGATCCAGACACAGATTGGAAAGAACAAGCTTTAAAGATCATTAATAAATAAACATTTATGCGGTATTCTATCTTGATTTTCGCACTGGTTTTAATAACTTTTTGCAGCTATGGCCAAGCCAATTTTATTGATCAGCCTTATTTAGAAACGGCTGCTTCGGCAGATTCCTTAGTGACACCAGATCGGATTTATTTATCTATTCAGCTCCTGGAGGAAGATTCTAAAGGGAAAGTATCGGTAGAAGAACTAGAAAATAAAATGGCCCAGGAACTGGAAAAGTTAGGGGTCAATTTAGGCACACAACTTCGATTGTCAGATCTGTCCAGTGAACTGGAAAAGTATTTTCTGAAAAAGAAAGACGTACTCAAAGAAAAGAACTTCACACTATTGGTTTATGATGCAGAATCAGCTGGAAAAGTCATCCAAAGCTTAGAAAGGATTGGTATTTCAAATATTAATTTAGCTCATACCGAATACTCTAAAACGGAAGAACTACGCTTGTTTTTACAAATTAAAGCCATCCAGAAAGCCAAAACAAAAGGTGAGCTCTTATTGGCTGGACTCGGTCAAAAATTGGGAGCTGCTATCTATATTTCAGATTCTTCACCTTCCACTTACGCAACTTATAATAGCCTCCCGACGAATTACAGCACGCGTCAAGGTGTAGGAGAATATGAACCAATTGCAGTTAGTTTTCGAAAAATAAGAATCACTTCAAAAGTGAACGTGAAATTCAAGATTTTATAGTTAAGTTGGGGGCTTTCAGAAAATAAAAAAGTAAACCACAGCGACAATACATCAACAAAACTACCAAACCACCATGCAATCAATCGTCTCCACCGAGTGGCTTCAGCAACACCTAAATGACCCTGACCTCATTGTCCTTTATGTAATGGGCTTGAAAAGAAAGCAACAAGCTTTGCAAGAGCAAGCTGATGCCGTGCAAATTCCAGGGTCTCGTTTTTTTGATTTGAAACAAGACTTTCAACGCCCAGGAAGTGAGCTGCCTAATACCATTCCTACTCCGGCGCAATTTACAGCTGCCTGTCAGGCACTAGGGATTCGAAAGGATAGTAAAATTGTTTTGTATGATAGCAGTGGCATTTATGCCAGTCCACGTGCTTGGTACCTGTTTAAGGTAATGGGACACGCCGAGGTAGCTGTACTCAATGGAGGACTTCCAGCTTGGCAAGCGGCCAAGCTACCGGTAGAGTCTTTTCAAAAGCATTTGTTTACGGCCGGAGATTTCCAAGCCAATTTTCAGGCAGACCAATTCCAGGATACGGCTGCCATTCAGACGAATATAGCCAGCCAAGACCGAGCAGTCATTGATGCTCGATCGGAAGGTCGTTTTCAAGGGACAGCTCCAGAACCTCGTGCTGGCCTGTCTAGTGGACACATTCCTGGAAGTTATAATATTCCATTTACAGAAGTTTTAGAAAATGGGCATTACAAATCTTCTGAAGAATTAAGTGCCATTTTCAATCAACTAGACTTGCAGCAAGATAAGCTTACCTTTTCCTGTGGATCGGGTATTACGGCTTGTATCGTTTTATTAGCCGCTGAACAAGTCTTGGGAGATCTACCCAAAGCGATCTATGATGGTTCGTGGACAGAGTGGGCAAGTACAGAAGGTTTACCAATCAATAAACAAGATCAATAAGTATGTCTAAATCAGAAAAAAAAGAAAGTCGCTTACACCCACGAAATGCCCATCAAGGACGCTATGATTTTGAGGACTTGGTAAAAGTACATCCAGATTTGGCCGCTTTTGTAAGGCCAAATATCCATGGAACGGAATCTATTGATTTTGCAAAACCTGAAGCAGTATTGGCTTTAAATACGGCCTTGTTAAAATCACAGTATCAAGTAGAGTGGTGGGCTATTCCTGAAGGATTTCTCTGTCCACCTATTCCTGGACGGGCAGATTATATTCATTATATGGCTGACCTTTTAGCAGAAAGTAACAATGGAGAAATTCCGATAGGGCCACAAATTCGCTGTTTTGATGTAGGAGTAGGAGCCAATTTGATCTATCCAATTATTGGTATTCAAACCTACAGCTGGTCTTTTACAGGATCAGATATTCATCAAGAAGCCTTGGAGGCCGCCAAGGTTATTCAAGATAAAAATGCCTTCTTGAAAAAACAGTTGATACTGCGAGAACAAAAACAAAATAAATGGTTCTTCAATGGGGTCTGGGAAAAAGAGGAAAGGTATGATTTGACAATTTGTAACCCGCCTTTTCATGCTTCTAAAGCAGATGCGGAAGCCGCCGCTTTACGGAAATTAAAAAATCTAAAGGGGCGTACTAAAAAAGTACTCAACTTCGGTGGGAAAAGCCACGAATTATGGTACCCAGGTGGCGAGTTGAAAATGATTAGTAGTATGATTCAAGAAAGCCGCTTTTTTGGTAAAAAATGTGTTTGGTTTAGCTCACTTGTCTCCAAAGAGAAGCACCTAAATGCGCTTTATGATGAATTAAAAAAATTAAAAGTACAAGACGTGCGTACTATCCCAATGGGGCAAGGCAATAAAAGTAGTCGTATTTTAGCCTGGACCTTTCTTTCCCCTAAACAGCAAAAAGCTTGGCACGAATTGCGACTTTCGAAAGAAAGCTAGCAAGCTCAAAAGAGTGAAAAAAGCGGGATCATGATTCATTTAAAGTCATGATCCCGTTTTTTTCTAGAAAGTTAAGCTTTTATATCCCATAAGCTACCCCTAGCGTAAACTGTATATTTTGGTTCTTTATACTGGTCGTTTCGCTAATGTCATTCAGGCCTAAGTAGAAACGTAAGTCTGTATTTAGCCAGATCCTGCTTGCTAGACGATAATTAAAACCAAGACCGCCTAAAGCATCAAAAGTAGTAGAAGTGTACTGATCTGCAACATCTGTTCCATTTACTTCTGCGTTTAATAAAAAGCCTGGAACAAGGCCTAAGTAAACCTTTGGCCGGAACTTTTCGCCGAGACTGCCAAAAAACACGTTATAAGCAAGCGGTATTTTAAAGTAATTTAGGTCGTATTCGGTACCTCCTTGCTCATATCCTTCGGCTGAATATAGTAAGTCAACGCTTACTCCTGAACCTTCATTAATGCTATAAGTAGAGGTGATACCTGCTGCTAAACCTGTTACCCGCTTGGCTGATTCGGCATCTACAGTTGCAAAATTGAGTCCGGCTCTTGGGCCAATTGAGAGTCGATTTTTAAATTGGGCATGACTTAATAAAGGTAGTAATAGTAAGAACAGAGCGGTGATTAATTTACTTGTTTTCATGGTCTTTTGTTTCGTTTTGTATGTAATTTGATTTTACTTCTCTTCTAACGGATTTATACAATTGAAGTTCGATTGTAGGTTTTGCAAGCCAGTAAGCCTTTTCCTTAAGTACCGCGAAGGATTATTTTTGTACCTAATAAGCTAAATTCAAATGGCTTTAAAGAAATTCTTACTTTTAAGCCTCGCGTTATGCTTAAATATAGAACTATTTGAATATGATTGTGAACCATTAGGCCTAAATAATGATCAACAGCCTAACTCTTATGAGTTGATCGTTGTAAGTACGGTGAAAAAGATTGTAAAAGGAGATTAAATGAATACAATTATGCTTAAGGTAAAGCAAAGTTATCAGGGAGCACCTAAAGAAAGAAGGGTTTCTATTACTAAGTCTAAAGATCATTTCAGCTGTGGAATTGCCCCAAAACGAGCTGAAGCATGGTTAATCTATGCCAGGAAGTATGAAGGTAAATACACAACTAATGAGTGTGACAGATCAAAATCCTTAACTAGGAAAGCTCGGTATGACTACTCAAGTAAAGGTACCCTTGAGGACCATCTAGCTTTCTTAGAACAATAAATCCGACAGTCAAAATTTTGCTAACTTAGAGAGAAAATATTGCTTGACACATTAAAAAAATTGTAAGATGAAGCAAATTTCTCATTGGGCGAAGGCTCATCCAATCCAATCTCGGTGGCTAATCGCAGCAAGTCATATCTTATTGTCTTTTCTTGCAGTGTTTAGTGCCAGCCTTTTATACTTGAATGAAACCATCGTACCTAGCTGGATCATCATATTTTTTGCTCAAGTGTTTTTCCTGGCATTCTTTTTTTACCCAAAGAGAAGTGCGCTTAAGGGCTGGTATAAATATTCTTATGCTCGGCAGAAGACCCACGATTTTACATTGATCTTATCTTGCTTTTTGGTGCTCCTGCTAGGGGTTCTGTCCGACTTGAATCAGAATAATTCATCCTTACAAGAAACAAAAGTTCGAGCTCAGTTGATTAATTACACATCAGGTTTAGACTATACAACTAGTGCAAAAAAAACTAAGAAAATTGGTGCATGGAAGCAGTTTAGGCAGGTGCGTAAACAATTCAAACAAGAACTTAGGCAGTTAAAAAAGACATTCAAAAAGCAAGAGGAGTCTCAGCGGAATTGGATAAAAGTATTGCTTACCCTTTTAACAATAGCAGTAGCCACTGGATTGATTTTACTGGTGGCCGCACTTTCTTGTTCTCTTTCTTGTAATGGGATGGATGGCTTAGGTATAATGGTACTAATCGTTGGCTGGGGGGCAGTGATTTGGCTAGGTATTCTGGCTATTAAAAAAATAGTCAATAAAGATTGGAGCAAACCCAAAGTGCCAGTAAACTCTTAATCTGATGATCGATTCGAGACTTAAAGACTGGCTCTTAGCGGGAGATGTATCTATTCAATACCAGACTAAAAGAGATCTTTTTGGGATAGATGATCTTGATTTACAGCAAAAAATACATCAATCTGGTTGGGGACGAGCTTTCTTACAACTTCAAAATGCCAATGGCCACTGGGGGAGGAGTTTTTATAGCCCCAAATGGATATCTACCCATTACACTATTTTAGATCTGAAAAACCTTCAAATAGCACCTGCCCAAACTGCTATTATTAGCATACTCGAAAAGATTGTTAAAGAGGAGAAAGGACCGGATGGTGGTTTGTTGCCGATTGGAATGACTCAAAAAAGTGATGTTTGTGTAAATGGTATGGCAATTAATTATCTGGCTTATTTTGGAATAGCCTCACAACATCTAGAATCAATCATTGATTTTATACTTTCTCAGCAAATGCCAGATGGTGGTTTTAATTGCCAGTCGAATCGGAAAGGGGCTATACATAGTTCACTACACAGTACGATTTCAGTATTGGAAGGTTTTTTAGAATATAGTAAAAATGCATACACTTATAGGCAAGAAGAGGTGCAAAAGGCCAAAGAACAATGCATTGCATTTATCCTATTGCATCACTTGTATAAGTCGGATAAAACTGGAGAAATAATCCATCCACAAATGCTGCGTTTATCTTATCCAAGTAGATGGAAGTATGATATTTTAAGAGCTTTGGATTATTTCCAAGCTGCCCAAATCCCATTTGAAGAACAAATGAGGGATGCATTAACTCTGTTGAAGCGTAAAAGAAAGAAAGATGGCAAATGGAATTTACAACAAAAGCATCCAGGACAAGTGCATTTTCAAATGGAGAAACCAGGTAAAGCCAGTAGATGGAATACTCTAAGAGCCTTACGGGTTTTAAACTTTTATGAGCCGAACCTATGAGTCAAATAGCTTTTAGGTCTATTATTAGTCTAGCAATCCCTCGGGTAAATAAAGAGTCATCTCTGAACTGGAAAAACGCACCGCGTCTAAGTGACCCATTTTTTGAAGATCAGTAGAGATCAAATGAAGATGAACATAGGTATCATGATGCGTGAATACACCTTGGTGTTTGGTTGAGAAAAACCCAAGTAGGTTTACATCTTCTTGGCCTAGTTTATAATTGACCTGCCCTTGATGCGCTTCTGTAGGCGAACTGACATCCGTGCCTTCAGGTAAGTTTTGAATATGTATTTCAGCAGATTCAATCTTACCTTTTAGTTTAAAGGCAAAAGCATGATCGATCTTCTGGGTCTGCTGACTTAAAAATGTTTCTAGTTGTGCGATATTATGAAGACTATCAGGAATAACTATTTCGACCCATTTGGGTACTCGACTGTACACAAAAAATGGTGCCTTTGCCTGCTGATTCTGGAATACTTCCATGGTAGAATCAGAAGCTACCTTAGAAACAAATGCCTTTCCATTAAACAATAACAATTCTCCTTGCAGGTACTCAAGCGGACCCAGACCATAAATAGGCCCCTGAGCGACGAGACTATCCAGTTGTAGCTTACCAGCTAGTTCGCCCTTCCACATGACATTCTTCATTGCACTGCTTACTTGAACACTTGGCGGAGAAATGGGTGTAGATTTATTTTGGCAAGCAATGAGTAAAGTAAATAAGCCTAAAAAAAAGAGATTTATAAGTTTCATTTTGATCATTACAAAAGTTTAAAATAGAATCTATCTATTAGCAATTATAAACAAATAATCGCCAAGCTGGTTTCGGTAGGTTGATTGAATTTCTTTAAACGCCCCACTCGCTAAATCTGCTTTTAATGCGTGAAGTCCAGCTTTGACTTCAGCTTGATTAGCCAAGTCTGAAAAAGAAGATATCCCCTGGCGGATTGCTTCGTCAAAGTAGCGTTCCGGTTGGTTTTTTCCGC
>CAXIDD010000280.1:0-7063 GCA_964021975.1 uncultured Saprospirales bacterium
TCGTTTATTTTTGCGTTTTAGCCAAACCAATATCAAGGCCAATGATGTGAAGAAGCTAACTAATCCAATGTAAGCTTTATTTTCATAACCCATTGGACGGATGTCAATCAAATGCTGGTCAATCCATCTAAAATAAGGTTGATCCATGGAAGTCACTACGCCTTCCCAAAGTGTATGGTAAGCAAAAAAGCCCCAGGGTTCTGGTGTCCGATCCTGTACAGGGTCGTTTAAAATTAGCCAATACACAAAAAAACTAAGTGGTAAAATTATTTGTACGGCGTAGTGTGGAATACATTTCAATAAATGTGTCCAGGAAGGCTGATATAAGAATTTAAAAAGAAAATAAAAAGAAACCGTAAAGGCAAAAATCGCAAAATAGTAGAAGTGAATTAAAGGAAACAGCAATGCGATGACCGCAATCCAAATGGAGTACTTCCATTGCATTTTTTCATTGAATCCAAGTAAAAGGTAAAGCAAAATAGGAATGGCCTCCAAATGCGCCAAACCATAATGGGAAATCATCCTGTGAATCTGCGGCGATAAAAAGGTGATCCCAAGCGCAATAAAAATAGCATACCACGCGGGCAACTCTAACTTGGATAAGATTAAAAACAAAAATAAACTACACCCTAAGACCGAAAGCAGCATCATGCTGTTGATGATCGCAACCGTGTACGGCCGTACATCTACTAAATAAGTAGAGATGAGGTTGATGGAATTGGATACTAGAGGTTGGCTCACTGCGGGAATCGCATGCTCTCCATAGGGATAATTCATCCCTTCAAAATGAGCAAAAGTACTGTCATGAGTAGCGTGGTATTGGATGGCCGTATAGGCTTTAAAGCCATCCCCATAAGGCTCTACTACTCTATTCATTTGGCCAAACCAAGATCCAAAACGAAGGACAATCAAGACCATTGTACACAATAGTAAGAGCGTAATTTGGATCCACTTCTTTTGCAACATAATGGGCAATTATAATTTAATCCGAAGATAAAATTTTCCTGCTTTATTCTTACCTTCACGCTAACTTTAAACTAGAAGTTTAAGAGCATATTTAAATTTAACACTTTGGGCTACTTACACCAAATTTGATCCTGTCCTACGCCTGCCTGCCGAAGCCTCGGCGCAGGCAGGTTGCTCATCAGTCGCTTAGCTATGGCTATGCTCCTTCTTCGCGCCTTGATCAGAATAATATTTGCCAGTAGTCGCCTCAAAAGCTAATTTTAAACATGCTCTAAGCTATCCTCAACAAAGCCAATGAAGAAAAACTATCAACCCGAACCGTATTGGAGTGAAGTAGCCGGCAGAATTGCGAGCCGGGCAGATCAAAACATCATTGCTGGTGATGATGAGCCCTTTTACGATTATAAAAGAGCTCGTTTACTAGAAATGTTAGACACTGTAGATTTTACGGGTCGTTCGGTATTAGAAATAGGTCCCGGCCCCGGTGGCAATCTAGCCTTTATTTCTACCAAGAATCCAGCTAGATTAGTCGGTGCTGATATTTCGCAAGACATGTTGGGTTTAGCTGGCAAGAATCTAGCAGGAAAAGAAGTAGAGCTATTCAAAACCAATGGAACCGTATTGCCATTTGAAGACAATACCTTCGATATTGTCATTACGGTAACGGTCCTCCAGCACAATACCGATGAGCAAATGTTACTGGCTCTCATCAAAGAGATCAGCCGCGTTTCTAAAGATCAGGTCATTATTTTCGAGCAGACGCACACCAGCATGAAAGGGGATGAATTGTGTTATTGGCGTCCAGTCTCTCATTACGAAAATGCTTTCCAACAAAATAATTTCGCCCTGAAAGAAACGCTTTATAGTAATATTTATACCAGCTACTTAGTATGTGGAGCCATCCGTAAGTTACTTAATCCAAAGACCAGAGAAGAGGGCGAACCTTTAAATAAACTGTCCATCTTTCTGGAGAACGCTACCCTTCCGGTAACCAAACAGTTGGATAAGATTATCACTCCTGCTACGGATTTGACAAAGTTGGTATTTGCCAAAGAATGACGAGAAAATAAATACTTTTTTGTCACATTAGAGCATGTTTAGGTATCCATATGAGTTTAAGAAAAATATACTATCAACTACCCATTTCCTGGCGGTTTCTTGCACGTAGGGTTGCCTATTCTCCTGTGGATTTATTAAACACACTAAGTGGTACCCGTTCTAAATACGAACCTCCCAAAGGTTTGATTTACACGGGTCGGGGTATCGGTAGTTTTCTAGAACAAGGCAAGCAGCATTTAAAATTGTTGCACCAACACATCCCTTTTGAAAAAAACAGTACACTTTTGGATATTGGAAGTGGTATCGGAAGAACGGCCATTCCTTTGACCGAATACCTCAATTCCGAAGGAAAGTATGAAGGGTTTGATCCTGTTAAAGTTGGTATTGATTGGTGCCAGTCGAAAATAACACCTGATTTCCCTAACTTTAATTTCACTTATACACCACTAAAGAATGATCTATACACTGATCATGATGTAGATGCGCAGTCTTTTACTTTTCCTTATCCAGACAATACTTTTGATCGGGCATTTTTATTTTCCATCTTTACCCACTTTTCTGTAGCCGAGATTGGCCATTATTTAAGTGAAATCCATCGAGTTCTGAAACCTGGCGGACAATGCCTAGCTACTTTTTTCATTTATGATCAATCCATAGAAGAAGAAATCTCTACGCAACCTGAGTTCAATTTCCCAGTGGATGCAGATGGCTATCGCTTAATGGATGAAGCCGTCCAATCTGCCAATATTGCGCTTGATACCAAACTACTGCAAAACCTAGTTGAGGCAGCCCGATTAAAGCAGGTGAAGTATGTGAAGGGATTTTGGAAGCCACCTTATCAAAAAACGGAGGAAAATGACTTTCAGGATATTTTAGTCTTGGAAAAATAGCTTGCAGATAGCCGAAGTTTTAATACTCCGGCTATCTGCAAGCTATTAGATTCTATTATCCAACAAATTTGTAGCCAACACCACGAACGGAAAGAAAGAACTCCGGATTTTTGGGGTCTTTCTCAAAATATTTCCGGAAAGAAAGGATGAAATTATCAATTGTCCGAGTAGAAGGATAAACATCATAGCCCCAAACGGATTGCAATATTTGTTGACGGGAGACCACTTCATTGCGTCGATCTACTAACAGTTTCAACAACATAGCTTCCTTTTTAGTCAAGGTGAATTTCCCTGGGTTACCGTCTGCTTCGTAGGTAACAAAGTTGGCTTTATTATTGCCAAACTCATAGGTTTCCATGCGCCCTTCAGCGGTCTTACTGGTTCGTTTGATTAAATTGCTGACTCGCAAGAGTAATTCTTCTAAAACAAATGGCTTAGTCAGGTAATCATCCGCTCCTTTTTTCAAGCCAGCTACGCGATCAGCAGAAGTATCTTTAGCCGTTAGAAAAATAACGGGTACTTCCATATTCGTTAGCCGGATTTGCTCACAGATTTGGTAACCGTCCACTTCTGGCAGCATTACATCCAGAATGATTAGATCAAAATGCTGTTCATGGAAATATTTAAGTGCATCTTTTCCGTTGTCTGTCGCAACAACCTCATAGGCTTCTATTTCTAGATTTAATTTTACAGCATCACGGATATTCTCTTCATCTTCAACTAGCAGGATACGTTTCATCGTATAATAGTTTTTAGTTTACTTTGCCAGATCATTTACCATTTTAGGCGGCTTGGCTACGGATTGAGGATGTGCGGGTAAAGTTATTTTAAAAACGGTACCGCAAGGCTCATTATCTGCAAGTCGAATCGTCCCCTGATGGGCTTCGATGATCTGTTTAACGATGTATAACCCTAAACCAGTCCCTTTTGTTTTGCGAGTATCCTCATTACCAATACGGTAGAACTTTTCAAAAACTTTTTTCTTCTCTTTATCAGAAATCCCAATACCCTGATCTGCTATTTCCAAATGGATTTGCTGCTTTACTTTTTGCATGCTAATGTGTAAAGAAGGTATTCCACTAGAATATTTAATCGCATTTTCAAAAAGATTCAATAAGACGGAAGTCATTCCGATCCGGTCTCCTAACAAGAAAGGAATATCCTCTTCAATATCTAGTTCAACCTCTAGTTTAGGGTGTTTTGCTTGTAGCATTTCCAACAGGTCTTCCGCTAAAAGTGGAAGGTCTACCATTTCTCGGTTGGGTTGATAAGCAGCCTCTAATCGCGCAGAAAGCAATAAATTATTTACCAATTGGTGCAGGCGTTCCGTTTCTACGAGACCATTATCCAGGAGTTTATTTTTGATATCAGGCTGGAGTTCTCGTTTCCTCAAGGTATCTAGTACCAGTCGAATAGAGGCAATGGGCGATTTCAATTCATGGGTAATCGAAAGCAGGAAATTCCGTCGCTGCACGGCCGCATTGATTTCTTTATTATATCCATTATGAATGAGCCACAGACCAATCACTAGAATAAAAACAAACACTAGTACTTCGCCTGTAATCATGTATTCTTGCTGCCGATAGGCTTTTTCCAGCGATTGAAACTCGGGCATGAGTTCAATTTGAGCAGGCTCCGTCAACTCACCACTTGCAATTTTGACCAGAACTAAGTGTTCTTTTTTAGCTTGGAAAGCATCTCTATTTTTGGTAAACAATAAAACTGACCACCAACCAAAAGCCAACATCATATAGGCAATGACGCTATAGGATAGCAATTTCAGCTGCAGGTATCTACGTTTTTCCATACAATTATAAAGTTAAGCAAAAACGATATCTAATGCTTCCTTAATAGCCGTAGCTGCCGTTTCTAAATCTATTTCTGTATGGGCAGCAGATACGAAACCAACTTCATATCCCGAGGGGCCTAAATACACCCCACGTTGCAGTAACTCATGGTGCAATACTTTGAAAAGCTCCATGGCACTTGCTTCGATTTGATCCGCCACCAAAATGCGTTTTTCTGCGAAAGCGATCCAAAAAATAGAACCAATTTGCTGGATATTTACTCGATAGCCTTTCTCGTTACAATAAGTTTGGATATTTGCTACAAAATCCTTGGTCTTAGCTTCCATAGCTTCATAAAACCCTGGTTCTAATAATTGTTGTAAAGCGGCATATCCGGCAGCCATTGCTACTGGATTGGCACTTAAAGTCCCCGCTTGATAAACCGGCCCATCTGGAGAGATATGAGCCATAATCTCCTTACTGGCACCATAGGCACCAACGGGCATACCGCCACCAATAATTTTCCCGTAAGTGATGATATCAGGCTGGATTCCGTAATAACCAGCAGCCTCTTCAAAACCAACTCTAAAACCAGTAATGACTTCATCAAAAATTAATAAAATTCCATATTTGTGACACTTGATCCGAAGACATTCTAGGAAAGAAGGATCTTGTAATAAAAGTCCATTATTAGCGGGTACTGGCTCAATAATGATACAAGCAATCTCCTCATGGTACTTGGCTAGCGTCTCCTCCAACAATTGACGGTCATTGAGTGGTAGGACGAGCGTAGCTTCTGCAAAAGCAGTAGGAATACCTGCGGAAGTACTGACGCCAAAAGTTGCTAAACCCGAGCCTGCTTTCACTAAAAGAGAATCTACATGGCCATGATAACAACCATCAAACTTCAGCACTTTGTCTTTACCTGTAACACCTCTTGCAAGGCGGATGGCCGACATCACTGCTTCCGTCCCTGAGCTTACAAAGCGGATTTTTTCTATAAACCGGTTGTTTTCTACAATAAGCTTACCCAGCTCATTACCTAATCGATTCGGAGTACCAAAAGAAGTTCCTTTGGCAACGGTTTCTACTACAAATTCCCTAATCTTATCATTATTGTGACCTAAAATCAAAGGGCCCCAGGAGCAACAAAAATCAATAAAGGTATTATCGTCTTCGTCGATCATTCGACAGCCCTTCCCTTCTTTAATAAAAAGTGGTGGCCCCGAGACCGATTTAAATGCCCGGACGGGAGAGTTTACGCCCCCAGGAAAATACTGTTTGGCCTCATCGAATAACTGCTGTGATTTCTCTCTATTGATGGTATTGACTAAGTTCATCTATTATTTTTTAATTTACCACATTAAAGCCAGCACTGGCGAAGTCGCTTGCTTATGGCTATATTTAACTGCTAAATTCTTATTTTTTTGGTACAAGCCGTAATTTTTAAACAACTTCTAGGATAAAACTCTCTTGTTTGGGTATATTAAGCCCATAATCTAATTTCGATGTTATGCAAATTGCAGTAGGAGAATTAATCTCAGCTCTTTTATACGAAAACGACACCGTTGGTGTTCCTGGTCTAGGTGCCTTTACCAAAAAGACACTTGCAGCCAGCGTGGATCAAATCCAGGACAAAGCATCACCCGAAACGAGTCTGATTGAATTTAATTCAAATTTAGCGATGGATGATGGTTTGCTCATTGCTTACATCAAAGATCGATTTGAGTTATCCTATGTCGAAGCTAAACGTACCGTTTCTGAGTATGTTGAACAAGTAAACCAGGCTTTAGATCGTAAGGAGATTGTCATATTTCCTCAGGTTGGTCGTTTGTATAATGATTTTGAAAAAAAGCTACAATTTATTCCAGATAAGACCAATTTCAACTTAGCCTCCTTTGGTTTACCAGCCGTGGAGATCAGCCCAGTTAAAAAAAGTACATCAACTGCTCCTACCGCTGTAATTCAATCTGCTCCAAATCGTTTTCAATGGCTGCAGCGGAACTGGCCATTACTTCTCATTTTACTAATTTTGTTGTCTGTTTTGGTAGGTTTTATGGTTTATTACCCTAAATATTTAAACAAACAGGCCCTGGACCCAACTGCTGATCTACCCAGTGATCGCTTAAATGTAAAACCCTCCCTTCAGGAAGAATTAGATACGGTAGCCGCGGAAATACCACCTACCCCAACCGATGATTATGATGATGAGCCTGAAATAGAGGAAGCAGCAGTGATTGCCCCAGACACCAAAATATGTGTTATCGCATTGGGTATTTTTAAAGAAAAAGCAACCGTAGATCAACTATCCAAAAGATTAATTAATGCAGGCTACGAACCTTATATTGAAAAATTAAGTTC
>CAXIDD010000281.1:0-7053 GCA_964021975.1 uncultured Saprospirales bacterium
TCAAAACGACTCTAGATATTAACTTGCAGGATATCTCAGAAGAAGCATTAATGGAAGCTATGAGGTACCACCAAGCAGATTGGGGGACGGCTATTTTGATGGAAGTTAAAACAGGGAAAATTAAAGCGGTTGCCAACCTCGAAAAGATAAAAGATGGTTATTGGGAAAGTTTTAATCATGCCATCGGATCAGCCGTAGAGCCCGGGTCTACCTTTAAGACCGCTAGTATGTTAGCTCTTTTGGAAGATAATTACATTAATCTGGATGATACCGTCTTTATCAATAAAGGAGAGTGGGAATATTTCGATGAGCGCATGGTGGATTCTTCTCCAGAGAGTTTTCTCCTAGATTCCACTTCGGTACGTAAAGCTTTTGAAATTTCTTCCAATGTGGGTATTTCAAAGCTGGTTACGAATTTCTATGGTTCTCGCAATAAATTGAATAAAGAAGAAGGTGCAGAGCGATACATTAACCGCCTGAAACAATTCAATCTGCATATCCCAACCGGCGTAGAGATCAAAGGAGAAGACAACCCCTATATCAAAGAAGCCTATTCTACGGATGACAATTGGAGTGGTACCACACTTCCGTGGATGTCCATTGGATATGAGCTTGAGTTGACACCTTTACAGTTGCTTACTTTTTACAACGCGGTGGCTAATGATGGTACCATGATGAAGCCTTATCTGGTGACGGAAGTACAGCGTTTTGGAGAGTTGAAAAAATCATTTAAACCAACGGTAATAAAAAGACAAATAGCTCGGAAAGAGGCAGTGAAAGCGGTACAAGAATTACTGCGTGGAGTTGTGGAAGAAGGAACTGCCAGAAAACTGAGATCAACGGAGTATAGCTTTGCAGGTAAGACCGGTACCGCTCAGATTAACTACCAGAGATTAAGCGGGAAAACCCGAATTGGTGGTTATCAGGCTTCTTTCGCTGGTTACTTTCCAGCGGAAAATCCGGTTTACAGTTGTATTGTAGTCATTAATAATCCAAGACTACACGGTAATTATGGTAGTGAAGTAGCTGGACCTGTTTTTCGAAAAATTGCAGATCAGTGTTTTAGTGCAGAATTACAATTGCATGAGCCACTTCCAGTGATGGCTAAAAGACAAGTTACGGGGCGTAAGTTACCTAGCTTTGATATTGGTTATCAGGAAGATATGGCAAAATTAGTCAGCTATTTTGATATGCCTAACTACGGGAATCCTGCTTCGGAAGTAGCGGTATTACGTACCGTAAGAGATACCATGTTTTTTGAAGATCGGTCACTTTCAACCGAAGAAGTGCCCAGTGTGACTGGTATGGGACTAAAAGATGCCCTTTTCCTACTGGAGAACAGAGGGCTAAAAGTGAAAATAGATGGATTTGGTAAAGTGACTAGACAGTCACTCCGGCCAGGAACACCCATTCGTGGGCAAGAAATAACGCTTTATCTCAAGTAGCTTATGATGAAAATAAGTCAATTGATAAAGCCAGCGGAACCACTTAAAGTAGTGGGACCTATTGATTTTGAAATTAAGGATTTAGTTTTTGATTCTAGAAAAGTACGTGCTAGTAGCCTGTTTTTTGCAATCAAAGGTACCCAGGTAGATGGTCACGATTATATCGAAAAAGCCATTCAAAATGGGGCAAGTGCTATCGTTTGCGAAAGACTGCCTGCTACCTTGCAAGACAGCCTCACTTATATTCAAGTGGCGGATGCTGCAGAATGTATTGGGCAAATGGCCAATGTTTTCTTTGGAATGCCTTCCAAGCAAACAAATCTGGTTGGTGTCACAGGCACAAACGGGAAAACAACCACCGTAACCATGCTTTTTGACCTTTTTACAGGTTTGGGCTATAAATGCGGTTTGTTGTCTACCATCCAGAACCGGATTAGTTCGGCTATTGTACCTAGCACACATACCACGCCCGATGTGGTGACGATCAATGCATTATTAGCAGAAATGGTCGAACAGGGATGTGATTATGTGTTTATGGAAGTCTCTTCACATGCGGTTGATCAAAGACGCGTTGCGGGCTTACACTTTAAAGTAGGTGTATTTACCAATATGAGTCATGATCACCTGGATTATCACAAAACCTTCGCAGCTTATATTCAAGCTAAGAAACGTTTTTTTGATGATTTACCGAAAGGTGCTTTTGCACTGGTAAATATAGATGATAAGCGGGGACGAGTAATGGTACAAAATACCCAAGCGCAAATCAAAACCTATAGTCTGAGGAATCTTGCAGATTTCAAAGGACGGATTATTGAAAATAGCCTCATTGGCTTACATCTGAAAGTAAATCGCCAGGAGTTGTTTACACAATTTATCGGTGATTTTAATGCCTATAATTTACTGGCAGCTTTTGGAGTAGCTAGTCTGCTTGAACAAGAATCAGACTTTGTTTTGCAGGTCTTAAGTGCTTTAAAAGCAGCGGAAGGTAGATTTGATTACCTCCGTAGTCCAGATCAGCAAACGATTGCGATTGTAGACTATGCTCATACGCCGGATGCCCTGCTTAAAGTCTTACAAACTATAAAAAAGGTGAAGCAAGCCTCTGCTGATATTATAACTGTGGTAGGTTGTGGCGGAGATAGAGATAAAACTAAAAGACCTGAAATGGCGAGGATCGCCGTACAGAATAGCGAGCAGGTAATTTTGACTTCTGACAACCCCCGGTCGGAAGTACCTGAAGAAATTATTGCAGATATGGAAGCGGGGCTTTCTGCAGCAGAAAAACGGCAAGCTATACTGATCACAGATCGAAAGCAAGCCATCAAAACGGCCTGCCGCCTGGCAAAGAAAGGAGATGTCATCCTTGTTGCAGGTAAAGGCCACGAAAAATATCAAGAAATTAAGGGCGTTAAACACCCTTTTGATGATAAAGAAGTGCTAAAAGAAGCATTTCAATTGGATTGAGAAAACAACAAAAAACAACAACGAAAATGTCGAGAATTAACCATTTGCTAGTAACTAAAAATTATTTCAATTATGCTGATTGAATTAGTTAACTGGTTAAGTAATGTATTTGGGGATAAGCCTGGTACTGGATTGTTTGATTATATCACTTTTCGAGCCGGTAGCGCAATCATCTTGTCTCTCATTATTTCGATGGTGTTTGGAGGTAGAATCATCCAATATTTGAAAAAATTACAAATTGGAGAGACTGTAAGAGAACTTGGACTAAAAGGACAAAAAGAAAAGGAAGGAACCCCTACGATGGGCGGTGTGATCATAATTATGGCCACCTTGATTCCTAGCTTACTTTTTGCAGACTTGAGTAATATCTACATCATTTTAATCCTTGTGTCAACCATATGGATGGCAGCTATCGGGTTTATTGATGATTACATCAAAGTCTTCCGAAAAAACAAAAAGGGCTTGCATGGGATTTTTAAAATCCTTGGACAGATCGGACTGGGGTTGATCATCGCTTTGGCCATGATCTTTAGTAAGGATATCGTAGTGCGGATGGATGTGAGTGCAGCTGCTGAAATTGGTTTGACGGGAGCAGATCAGGTGGGAGAAACCTTAACCATTAACTTGGATAATGGAAAGGAAATTCAGAAAGCAGATTACAAAACAAATTTGACCAATGTACCTTTTTTGAAAGGTAATCGCTTAGACTATGTCTGGCTGGTTCCTCTAAAAAAGAGTGTCCGTAAAAATTGGGTTTGGATCATTTTTGTACCGCTAGTGATCATTATCGTTTCGGCGGTATCCAACGGTGCCAATTTAACGGATGGTTTAGATGGCTTGGCAACCGGAGTTTCCGGAATTGTAGCCGTAACATTGGGCTTATTTGCCTATTTGTCTGGAAATGCGATTACCGCTAACTACCTGAATATCCTACACTTACCTGGAACGGGTGAGTTGGTGATTTTTTCCGCGAGTTTAGTCGGGGCTTGTATTGGTTTCCTTTGGTATAACTCCTTTCCTGCTCAAGTTTTCATGGGTGATACTGGGAGTTTGACTTTAGGCGGCATTATTGCGGCTTTAGCAATTATCCTCAGGAAAGAAATTTTGATTCCGATTCTATGCGGTATCTTTTTAATAGAAAGTGTCTCTGTGATCCTTCAGGTATTCTATTACAAATATACCAAGAGAAAGTACGGAGAAGGAAGAAGAATTTTTAAAATGGCTCCTTTACATCATCACTACCAAAAGAAAGGGATGCATGAAGTGAAGATTGTCAACCGATTTTGGATTATTGGAATACTCCTAGCTGTTATTGCAGTAATCACCTTAAAAGTAAGATAGTTGAGGTATGAATATAGTTGTTTTAGGTGCTGGAGAAAGTGGGGTAGGAGCAGCTATTCTTGCTAAGCAAAAAGGATATACTGTTTTTGTCTCTGATTTTGGAAAAATAAAAACAGCTTATCAAGCAGAATTAAATCAACAAGACATTCCATACGAGGAAGGTCAGCATGATAAACCAAGAATTAAACAAGCCGACCTGGTCATTAAAAGCCCAGGAATTCCGGATAATATACCCTTGGTTATTGAATTGAAAGAATTAGGGATTCCTGTGATCTCAGAAATTGAATTTGCTTACGCTTTTGCAAAGGGTAAAATCATTGGAATCACAGGTACAAATGGAAAGACGACTACCACCAGGTTGACTTATCACCTTCTAAAAGCAGGAGGTTTGGATGTAGTGATTGGAGGTAATGTTGGAGTGAGTTTTGCTCGAAACCTAAGTAAAGGGCCGAGCGACTTTCATGTACTGGAATTAAGTAGCTTTCAACTGGATGGGATAAAAGAATTCCGGCCAGATATTGCAATGCTGCTCAATATATCTCCTGATCATTTGGACCGATATGAGTACAAACTGGATTTGTACATCGAGTCTAAATTTAGGATAACAAAAAATCAAACAGCAGCAAACGAGCTACTGTACTTTGAAGAAGATAAAAATATAGTTACGAAGTTAAACGAGCTGGATATAAAGGCCCGTCAAAGAGCCATTAACAGTAAGTATTTTGTTGAAGGTCACCTAGTAATAGGTGATCTCAATTTTAACTTGGACAACACAGCTTTAAAAGGCAAGCATAATGCTTTAAATGCAGCTTTTGCCATTCAGACGGCGCTAATGCTAGGTCTTAGTCCGGAGATTATTCAACAAGCTTTAGAAAGCTTTGAGAATGATCCGCACCGAATGGAATTGGTCGCAAATATTGATGGGATACAATACATCAATGACAGCAAAGCCACCAATGTAGAAGCGGTCTATTACGCACTAGAAGCTATGGATCGGCCTATTATTTGGATGGCAGGAGGGCAGGATAAAGGGAATGATTACACGGCTCTTTTACCCGTCGTTAAAGCGCGTGTCAAAAAGTTGATTTGCCTTGGATTGGATAATGAAAAGTTGAAAGCAACTTTTGAGAATTTAATTCAAGAGCCAATTGAAGAGGCCCGTTCAATTTCAGAGGCATTGAGCTTGGCTCAAGCTTCGGCAAAAGCAGGAGAGGTAGTATTACTGTCCCCAGCTTGTGCCAGTTTTGATTTGTTTAAAAATTACATAGATCGTGGTGATCAGTTTAGAGCTGCGGTGTTAAAGATAAATAATTAGTTATGTCATCAATTATTGCAAGGTTAAATGCCGAGTTAAGAGGCGATAAAGCCATCTGGGGAGTCCTGGTGCTTTTGGCGCTCTTTTCGCTGTTGGCAGTCTACAGTTCGACTGGGACTTTAGCCTACAAATATTATGGTGGCGATACCGAAGTTTATTTAATCAAACACGGTATGATTCTCATGGGAGGTATCTTCTTGGCCTATATCTGCCACTTGTTTGACTATATGACCTTCAATCGTTTAGCGCCTATATTATTATTGATCGCCATACCGATGTTGGTTTATACGCTGGGCTTTGGAGTAGAAGTTAATGATGCCAAGCGTTGGTTAGAAGTACCTTTTATTGGTCTGACTTTTCAGACTTCAGACTTTGCTAAAGTAGCCTTGATCTTGTACATCGCTCGAGTTATTTCTTCGAAGCAAGATTATATCAAGGATTTTAAAGGAGCTTTTTTACCCATTATTGTACCTGTGATGATCATATGTGGCTTGATTGCGCCCGCTGATTTATCTGGGGCAGCGGTATTATTCATGACGGCTATTTTAATGATGTTCGTAGGTAGGGTTTCTATTCCCTTTATCGTTTTATTGCTTTTGCTAGGAGTCGTTGGATTTGCGGTTCTCATCATTCTAGGTGATGTTTTTCCAGAAATCCGATCGGATACCTGGCAAAGTCGGATTGAAGAATTTAGAACGGAGGGTGGTGGATACCAGGCACAACAGTCTAAAATTGCGATTGCCAATGGCGGTTGGATTGGTTTAGGTCCAGGAAATAGTATTCAAAAGAACTATTTGCCATACGCTCACGCAGATTTTATATATGCGATCATTTGTGAAGAATATGGATTGATTGGAGGTGGTATGGTGATTGGCTTATTTGTCTTGTTCTTTTTTAGAATAACGAGGATCGTGACCAAATCACCAAAAGCCTTCGGAGCGATGGCGGCGATTGGACTAGGGATGAGTTTATTGATCCATGCCTTTATGAATATAGGAGTATCCGTGAATGTAATTCCAGTGACCGGATTGAACCTGCCAATCATTAGTAAGGGAGGGACTTCGATCTTGTTTACATGTATCTCCTTTGGGATCATTCTGAGTGTAAGCAAATTTGTGGAGACAATCAGTTATTCAGAATGATGGAGGCAAAGACAAATACAAGCGGTGGTGGCACAGGAGGACACGTTTTTCCTGCAATAGCTATTGCCGATGCAATAAAAGAAATAGAACCAAAGGCAGACATCCTTTTTGTAGGGGCCCAAGGTAAAATTGAAATGGAGAAAGTCCCAAAAGCGGGATATGCTATTGAAGGGCTTTGGATTAGTGGCTTTCAGCGAAAGTTGACTCTACGGAATTTGATGTTTCCAGTGAAATTGCTTTGGAGTCTATTGAGTTCAAGAAAAATCATTCGTCGTTTTAAGCCACAGGTGGTCGTAGGAGTCGGTGGCTTTGCAAGCGGACCATTATTAGAAATGGCAGTTCGAAG
>CAXIDD010000282.1:0-7049 GCA_964021975.1 uncultured Saprospirales bacterium
GGGTATAAGTCAAGTAATTGGAGTGGATCATAGCCCACTGTCCATTCAATTTTGAGGGTATCCTTTTTGTTTCTATCTATAAATGCATAACTGTTAGTAGAACCTGCGCTCGCACTCATGCTATAGCCGCTATTTCTTTGAGCCGGTTGATTGATGTAATTAGGTTCCTGGTTATTGATCATTCGGATGACATTTTGTGCCTTGATCCTACTGGTAATCAAACCTATGGAACTACCTTCTGGCACAACTAAGTCAATTGGCACATTGGTAATTGGATCATAACCTTTGCAGAGACTATCAATGGAGAAGTTTTTACCGTCTTTAGTAACTCTGATGCCAACTTCTAAATCTCCTTTTTCCATAAATATTTGTGCCTGAAGTAGAGCGGCCCCAAAGAATAAATAGGACGAAATAAGTAATAGCTTTTTCATTATTCGTACGGTTTTACTTTCGATTTGACAATCTGTATACTCACTTTGTTTGATACAAAGATGCTATAGAAACGGTAGGTTTTTTTAATAGATGTAGCTTTGGTTAAGCTAGATGTATAAACGGTAAAAGTTGTATCTACCACCAAACAATAAAGAAAGCCAGGTAAGAATCTTCCTCTTTTTGCCAACATAAGGTGGCTTTTTTTTCTTTAAGACTCGTGTTGAGGTGTTCTTCAATACCATTGAAAGTTGTCCAAGTTACCTGCTCAGCGGGATTCATTCCCCATTCTTTTTTGGAAGGTAGGTAATAGGTTTTTTCGGAATGATCAAGCCCAATAAAGGTTGCTATATTTAAATAGTAGCCTTTTATGGCTTTTTCATAGATGGTGTCGAAATTTGCTTTGTATCCATAAGGAATAAACAGGGAGGCTAATAAGCATAGGGCTTGAGAAACTGTTTCAATCTCTATATTATTAAGTTTTGCTTTAGTAGCTCTATGGTAAAGTAAAGGGAATTGTTTTCTTTTAATTTTTTCTAATTTCTCTTTCAAAGAATCATTTCTATTTGGACCAATCCAATGCTCTATTGGTTCTGAAGAAATGCTTGGGTCAAACAGGTAAAATTTATAAGCTACTTCCAGGTGGATTAACTGTTGCAGGTTTTTATCTAGAATAATGAAGTCAATTTCACCTATGGTTTTTTTATCTTCAATTACCTGGACATTTTCATGAATTACCTGGTAGTTAGTGGATGATTTAATCAACTCCGAAACAATTTTTTCAGCCAAATGACCCAATCTTAAATTACTTGGTAATTGAAATTCGAGATCAGACACTAGGTTTAATTCGGATAAATTAAAAGTTGGTACACCACGGCTAGAGAAGTCTAAACTATTCGCTTTTAAGATGGATGCTATTCTTGACTTAGGGTTCATTTTTTTTGTTATAAATGCGCCTCTATGGCTGTTCAAATGGAGCTAGTTTGATCTCTAATTTCGGTAAGCAGCCGTTGACGGATTTTACGGAAGAATTTTAGCATGGTTTTTGGTTATAATAATGTCGTCCCGATAGGGACAGAATATAGGTAGAAAAGTAGTTAATAGGTAGTTTGCCGTGCCGCTAGGTACGGAATGTATCATACCACAGCATTAAAAATAAATCGCTGATCGTATTCAATTTCAAAAGCGTTCAGAAAATCGACCTATTGCTGCCTTTCGATCTCTTCTTCCAATAGGGTCATTAGTTCCTTAAATGCACTATTTAATACTTCTCCTTCCTGAACTGTTTCATATAACATGTTATAGTTATATTTCAACACATTTTGGAAACGCATATCTTGGAAAGCTTTTTGGTAATATTGCTCAACCTCAATACTTTCATGGAATATGTACTTTGGTCGTTCTCCATTCCTTAGTATGGGATAAGGGGTAATATAAGGCTCATTACCATTTAATTTATTTCTTATAAACTCCCTATGGATTAATTCCTCTTCTGAATAAGCATCAAAAGTGCCATTCCAATTGGCAAGTGCTTTTTTCAATTCGCTGTTGCGGATGATGTTTATTTTACCTGAATTAAGAATAGCATTGAGTATCCCGAATGATATATTCAAAGTGCTACCGCCAGGTGGTATCATCCGGTTGGGGCGCTCTGCTTCCGCTAAATTTTCATTGCTGAGTTTAGTCAATAATACTTCCCATTGAGCCTCAAATTGTATTTTTTCTTCAAAATGTGACTGAAATACGGCATAGTTTTCTTGAAATTCATTTTTCAGATCAATCAACGTCTCCAATTCAGTTTGATGCAACTTTTTCAATTCGTTCCAATTGTTGATCTGCAGGGCAATCAAAATACCGATGACTACCAGAAATATCTCGCCGATGGCATAAACGAGGTACCTTCTAAGTTTACCCTGGTTAAGCAATCGCTGTCTAATTTTTCGGAAGAATTTTAGCATGGGTTTTGAAGTTATGTTGATGTCCCTTTAGGGACAAAATCTAGGTAGAAAAATGTTTTAATTAGGTTGCCGTGCCGTAAGGTACGGAATGTGTCATATCACAGTTTTAAAAATAAATCTCTGATCGTATTCAATCTCAAAAGCGTTCAGAAAATCGAGATATTCCTGGGTAAAGGTCTTTTTTCGATGATGCTCTTTTTGATTTTGAATATATTTAATAACCGTTGGAACCTGGGATTTGGCATAAGAAAAAGCACCATATCCTGCTTGCCAGGAAAATTTACTTTTGGTTAACCCCTTTCGGTTTATCCATTCAGATGAATCTCCTTTTACAATCTTCATTAAATCAGATAGAGACTGCGTAGGTCGCATCCCGACAAACAGATGAAGATGATCAGGCATACCATTAATTTGTAGAACCTTATGATTATTGTTTTGAACGATCCCCGTGATATATTTATACAATTCTTCCCGCCATTCATTTTGTATCAAAGATTGACGGTTCTGAACAGCAAAAATAAATTGAATATGAATTTGTGTATACGTATTTGCCATAGAATATTTTTACATTTCGTACCTGACGGCACGAATAAAATCTTGGATTTCTATTTCTTCCCAGATCTTGTCCCTAACGGGACATCTCTTATGGAAAGAATCATTTAATTTACTAATGCACAGATGTATGTTCAAAGTTCTATAAAAACTTACGGATTCTTATTTTAAAAATTGGATTAGATATATATCTTCCTGACTTTTAGTAAGTCCGATTTTATGGCCAGAAGATGTTGATCTATTTGAAGCTTATCCTTCCGCTTTTCATTCGCAAGATTCAATTGAAAGGTAATAAGGATCCAATCATCACCATTAATATTTCACCAATGGCATAGATCAGGTATCTTCTGAATTTACCTTCATGCAGTAATTTTTGTCTTATCCTGCGGAAGAATTTTAGCATGGTTTTTAGTTTTCTTTAGACTATAAGCTTATTCTATCAATAAATAGCCCTCATTCCTACTGGTGTAACTTTCGATACAGCTACCTTCTGCTACCTGCTCATAGATAGCTGTAGGGCCTTTAAATACTGTTCTACTCCCGATTTGACCAGGTTTAAGATCAATGATTGTATAGGATGTTTCGTTAGCGGAGCGCCTTCTCAACTGTACCGGTTCCTTGCTTAAGTTCAATAGCAGATAAGCTTGAATTAAATCTGGATCACTTTTTTCGAATGAGGTCTGGCAGTTGATTCTATCAAAAGGAGTCAAGTCGAACTGGCTGAGCAATTTTTGAATTTGCACTTTATCAAATCTCTCTCGTAATTGTTTAAGATTGATGAGCATGATCAAAGAGGTATGACGATAATTTGCACAATAAAATAGTGCCTCACGCATCATTTTATTGCTTAGGTTCACCTTTCCTTTATAAGATTTTTCAGTCAAGAAAAAATCAATTTCTTTATTTATGCTTAGAGAATCAGTCATGCCATGGCGAGGAAGATGATGAGTGAGATACTCATAATTTTCCATTACGCTCTTGTTCCAATTTTCTACCCCTAATTCAATGTCACGATAGGCTAAGGATATCAATTTACTCTGATCTACCAAAGCAGTATACTCCTTTGGCACATCTTCTTCCTTAGAAACTAACTTCAGGAAATTGTCCTGTATTGGCCCATAGTATAGTCTAAAGGTCAATAAATTTCTTAATTCAGGGTTATCCAGGTAATCTTGTTTGGAGACTTGATCTTTGAGCACCAACTGCACGAGGGAGTCTTTCTTCTTGTACTCGCTGATCACACTACTGGCATAATCTAAATCTATGCGTATGTCTGTCTCTATTTTATCTAAAAGCACCTCAATATTGTCACGGTTTTTTCTTTCTTCATTCCAATTGTTGAACTGTAGGGCAATCAAGATACCAATGACGACCAGGAATATCTCTCCGATAGCGTAGACAAAGTATCTTCTAAGTTTACCTTCGCTGAGTAGTTTTTGTCTTATCCTGCGGAAGAATTTTAGCATGGGTTTCGATTTGTTTATTTGTATTTTAAGGTGTTTTTATTCCTGGTAGTGGATATTCTCGATGAATATTAGAATAAAATCTAATGTTTTCAAGATACAAAAAATCAAAATACGGGAGACTACTTCCTAAACTCCCATACTTTCCTTACTTTCAAAAAAAATCGGATTAACATGACAAAACATTCCTATTGGCTAATTGCCCTATTTTTTATTGGTAGTACCTGGCAAGTGACTGCTCAAAGTGTATTAGAAGAACTTGAAGCCATCGCTATCGTCGATCAAAAAGTGATGATGCCCATGCGCGATGGTATCCGCCTGGCCACAGATATTTATCGGCCCAAAACGGACAAACCCGTACCCGTTATCTTTTCTCGAACTCCTTATAACTTCAACTCCTGGGGAGATGGCGAGCAGCGCACCCGTACGGCTCAACGTGCCTTAGCCGCTGTAAAAAGAGGATATGCTTACGTGGTCCAGAATGAGCGTGGACGCTATTATTCAGAGGGTCAATGGGACATTCTAGGTGTACCGCTTACCGATGGCTACGATGCTTTCACTTGGATGAAAGACCAGGAATGGAGTAATGGTAAAATTGGTACTTTAGGTTGTTCTTCTACAGCTGAATGGCAAATGGCTGTTGCTGCCTTAGATCACCCTTCTCACGCTGCTATGGTACCACAAGGTTATGGTGCTGGCGTCGGTAGAGTAGGAGACTTTTACGAGCAAGGCAACTGGTACCGTGGTGGTGCCCAGCAAATGTTGTTTACCTCCTGGCTATACGGTGTTGAGCACGATAAATTCAAACCGCGTATTCCAGCGGGGGCTACTCAGGAAGATTTAATTCGGATCAGTCGCTTTTATGACTTGGCGCCCGAAAATCCAGCGGTGGATATGTCTGATGCCCTTGCCCATTTACCTGTTTCTGACATCCTAAATAATATTGGTGGCAAAAAGGAGATCTATGATAAAATGATCAAACGGAAGCCCAATGATCCAGCTTGGTACGAAGGTGGTTTGTACCACGATGATATGGGTTTTGGAGTTCCTAGTTTCTGGTTTACTTCCTGGTATGATGTATCCATCAGCCCGAATTTAGCCCTATTTAACCACGTTCGTAATAATATCGAGGATAAGGAAATTGCGTATAATTAATATTTGGTGAACCACCCGACTCTACACTGTGCGTATACCCGAGCTACGGAGAATACGATAGTAGGAGAGCGCAGCGTTGGTGATGCACGCCTAAACTACGATGAGCAAATTTATGCCTGGTTTGATATGTGGTTGACCGGGGAAAAGAATGATTTTAAAGAAAAGACACCCAGAGTGCAGTACTATACTATGGGTTCTAACGAATGGCAAGCAGCAGAGCAATGGCCGCCTAAAGCGGCGGAGATGACCACTTTTTACTTATCCAGCAATGGTAAAGCAAACAGCTTGTATGGAGATGGTCAGTTGATTCCAACTAAGCCAACTGGTGCCCAAAAGGCAGATCAATTTGTCTACGATCCTATGAATCCAGTCAAATCCTACGGAGGTAATGTCTGCTGTACTGGGAATGCAGTCAGAGGTGGTGCTTTTGATCAACAAGTAATGGAGACGCGTAATGATATTCTAGTTTATACTTCTGAACCTTTAGAAGAAGGGGTAGAAATTACAGGTTCCATTGAATCTACCTTGTATGTATCTTCAGATGCTAAGGATACCGATTTTACCATCAAATTGATTGATGTTTATCCGGATGGAAAAGCATACAATCTGGATGAAACGATTCAGCGCGTGCGTTACCGCGAAGGCTACGATAAAGAGGTGTTTATGAAAAAAGGCGAAGTCTACAAGGTTGATTTGACGCCAATGTCTACCTCGAATTATTTCGCTAAAGGGCACCGGATTCGGATCGAAGTGTCCAGCAGCAACTTCCCAAGATTCACTCGTAACTTGAATACCGGCGGTAATAATTTTGATGAAAAAGAAGGTGTGGTGGCCACCAATCAGGTACACCACAGCGCGCAATATCCTTCTCAGATTAAGTTGCCTATTATGAAGAAGTAAACAGCTAAAATTATCAATCCCAAAAAGAGATGGCCGAAGTTTTCAAACTTCGGCCATCTCTTTTTGGGACATACCTTTCAGAAGCTATTTGAGTTTAACCGCCTTAATTGGACTGAAAATCATCAATAACAATTCTCAACAGCCAAACCTGTCTACTGCGGGTAGATTCAAATAGCAGCTTCTCAGTTTTTGCCCCAAAAACGGCATTCTGCTCGAAAAGCGGCAATTTGAGGTAGGATAGACCTTTACTTTTGTAACCAATAATTCATCAAATTAAAAACTGATAACATGAAAATTGCCTTTATAGGACTGGGAATCATGGGTAGCCGAATGGCCACTAATTTATTGAAAAATGGTGTTGATGTAACGGTAGCGAATCGTTCTACCGAGCCAGTTGAGGCATTGGTGAAGGCTGGTGCAAAAGGAGCAACATCTTACGTAGAAGCAGTAAAAGATGCAGACCTCGTTTTCTCGATGCTCTCTACTCCTGAAGTGGTAGAATCTGTGTTCTTGGGAACAGGTGGGGCTTTGCAAGCTATGAAAAGTGGAACCATCTGGGCAGATTGTAGTACGGTTAATCCTTCTTTCAGTA
>CAXIDD010000283.1:0-7029 GCA_964021975.1 uncultured Saprospirales bacterium
TATCCAAAGTATTGATCGCTTCAATGATTGGAACGGTCCCGCCCATGGTCCGTATTTTGACGGGGGGCTGTCCGAAAGCAGTGTTTAAAGTAGTGGCCAGTTTTTGACCAATGCCTCCGTTCATATTCGTCCGGAAAGCATTGATGCTGCGATCTCCTTTAAAAGTGGCGATTTTGGGGTATTGCAGCCGCTCTGCATCGGTCGGCGCACGATCCAGTACCTTGAAACCTTGTTTTTCAATGTGTTTTTTAATTTTAGCCAATTGTTGAATACCATCTGTTTCGGCTACTAAGCGGACATCGATGTGGGCTATCACGTATTCTGGGATGACTGTCTTAAGTCCAGGTCCTTTCCAGGAAGTTTCAATGTGACGAACATTTAAAGATGGATACTGCAAGGCTTCTTGATAAGTTTTTCCGACTTGATCGGGTGTATGAATACCTAAGCCTTTTTGAATGCTGGCTTCATCATCTGGCATAGCCGCAAATACCGCAGCCGTTTTTTTATCGATCTTAATGCCTTTGTAATAGTCTTTGATTAAGACGCGTCCTTGCTCATCCTTCATACTGGATAGTAAGTTTGACATCACAAAAACTGGGTTGGGAGCATAGTTGCCATAGTGACCGCTGTGTTGGGGTAGAGTAGCACCATAAGTGGTAATGCTACAAGTAGCAATGCCTCTACAACCAAAAGTTAAGGTAGGCTGATTGCTGGGGTGAGCAGGGCCATCCATAATCAACATATAATCAGCGGCATAATCTTTTTTATATTTTTCTAAGGTAGATAAAAAGGCCTCCGAGCCAGCTTCCTCTTGACAATCTAGTATAATCTTGACGTTGTATTTAGGGGCTAAACCTGTTTCGCCTAACAAATCTAAAGCAGTAAGCATCATCATGATTGGTGCTTTATCATCAGCAGCAGCTCGGCCGAAGACGCGCCATTCGGAATCGATTGGTCCGTCTAATTTATCCCAATCGATAATTTCCCATTGGCCTGTTTTGTTTTGGGCTTTAAGCACGGGCGTGAACGGATCTTCTTGGTCCCAGCGACTGGCATCTACTGGCTGCCCATCTAGGTGCAAGTAGAAAAGAATGGTTTTAGCTTTAGGATCTACGATGCGTTCGGCCAATATCACGGGCAAGGTCTCCGATTCAAGTAGTTTGACGGTAAATAAACGACTGAAGAACTCCTGGCTCACCCAATCAATGTTTTTCTGCATATTCTCCGTATCGCTAGCCACATTAGGCATGCTGACGAACTGGCGGTGGGTTTTTAGAACGTCTGGCAGGATGGATTCTATGGCTTGGGTCCATTGGTCCTGGGCGTTTAGGTTGGTGCTAAGTGCGAATAATAGTAAATATAGTAAGTGTATTTTTTTCATTAGTCATTTTTTTAAACTGTTCTAGATCTACCTAAGATCAAAGTTCTTAAGTACTTGACTATGTTATAAAAATGAAAACCATTCAGGTTGATTATATGATTTATTAAGAAAAGTCTAAAGTCAACATCGTTGTCTTTTCAAAAGCTTTTACTTAAACAGCATATTTACTGCTTTCGCTGCAGAACCTTCCTCGCTTTCATGTCATACCTATCGCCAGGTCTCAAAAAATAAAACTGTCGATTCTGCTCGGGTAGATTTTTTAAGTTGCTGCCTTCTCGCGACCAGAAATTTTGATCGTAAACCAAAACATAGCTGCGACCCATCACCTCAAAAGTATTGCCCTGGACAATCATCGCGGTACCTTCGTCCAAACCAACGCCCAATAACTCTGGCTTTTTATCTAATATAGTGAATAAATCAAACTGACGGTTGCGGGCCAAAACATGCTGATCAATAGCGATGTTTTTGATAAAACCGAAACCCTCTTCGTGATCACCCATCATGATTTGGTTGTTTTTGGTGTCACCTCTTGCTAGGTAAGAACCTTGGATGGTCGCTCCGGCCGATGAACCACCGATGACACCACCTCGCTTGAGTACGTCCCAAAACATTTTTTCAGAACGGGTATCTCCGTAAGCATCCACTAAACGCCATTGACGGCCTCCACCGAACCAGACACCACCTGCGTCTTCTAATGGTTTGGTAAATGCCGGACTATCCGCTTCTTTGGTATCGTAAGTATGTAGGACAATGACATGCTTAGCGCCCAATCTGCGGAGCGACTTGGAGACACCAGCGTCCTGTGTGTAGGTCTCTCTTCCACCTGCCGTGGGGATCACAACCAATGGGGCATCCTTGCCACCTGCCAATTCAATAAATTTAGTAAGAATTTCATCACCGGCACCACCGCCACCAACAACGACTAGGGAGCCTTTTTTAGGGCCGGTTGTTTTTTGAGCGAATAGTGAAGATGCAGTAAAAGTAAAAAGGAGGAGTAAAGAAAAAATGCTTAAAGATTGAATGCGCATGATGTTATTTTTTGAACCACCCAAGGCTGCCAAGGAAACCTAAGACTTAGTTGAGTTTAATTTCTTTTAAAATGATTTTCAAATCAATGTCTCCGCCCAACCAAGTGGACATCAATATTATCTGGCCTATCGTTCCAAAAAGTCAAATGGACTAGTCCTTCACTCGTTGTTTTAATGATGGCTGGAATGGAACTTTGGACCAAGTACCAGCCAGAAGGCATCACGACTTCGTTGCGATTACGGCCAAAACTACGGTCCCAAATCAACTCATTATTATGTAGTAAATATCGATTAGGGTCCGTATAGGTCTCCCATATTCTGAGTCTTGTACTGGTGCCTGGTTTTACCGGATCAAACCAGATGGCGATCACTTCAGTCTCTGGGCTAGGCGGCGTACTCAAAGATATTCCAGCATCTGTAATTGCCGAACCTTTTAGGGTCTCTACTTTTAGTTCCTCGCCCGTATCCAAAATATAAGCAGATGGATCAGATGCTTTGCTGCCAGCCCGTACAATGTTTAGGTATTTATCAACACCCGGTCTGGTCTCCGTATAGTCGTGATACAAACGAAAATCGTGTGTTTCCGGTTGCTGTAAGTAATAAACAATCTCTCGGTTTTGGAAGGCTCTTTCGGAAAAATTAAAATCTAGTCGAGCATGACTTTTGTCTCGACCACTTGGTTTTGCGTCGTAATCAGGCCAAGGAGCTTCCACAATCTTACTAGGTGCTTTACTCATCGTTTGGCTATATTTTCCTGTGATTTTATAAGGAACAGGAGCGGCACCACGATTCATGAAACTCAATTTGATGCGGCCATCATCCAGGGTTTCTACCTGTGAAGGATAGTTGCAGGACAACAACTCATAGGAAGCAGGCAAAACTACAGAGTTGCGTTGAATCCCAAGCGAACGATCAAAAGTAATGGTGCCATTTTCTTCATAGTAACTAGCTGGATCCTTATAAGTCTTATCGATTCTTATCCGGATGGCGCCATTTTGAGGGACGGGCCTCGGTAAGCTTACTTGCAAATATTCAACTTCAGAATTGGCATACTGTAATCCATTTTTTAAGGCAGTAACACCATCAACAATTTTCCATTCTAGTGTTTGACCCGAAGCTCGATCGTATACAGCATCTACCGTATGTTCGCTGCCTTTTCGGAGCGTATTAAAATAGAAGGGAGCACCAACTGCTGTGGCACTTACATCATAAATAATACGAAAGCTTTGGCTAGCAGGGTCTAATAATTCATAGCGGGTATAACTGTCTTCTTGCGTTTGCCGAAAAGATTGGGCATTTAAACTCAGACTGATCAAAGAGAAAAATAAGAGTTTCCAAGGTGTAAATGACGGAACCATATTTTTTGTGGTAGAAGGTAGGACTTTTTTGGGAATTTCAGTTTGTAAAAATACCTTGTCTTTTTTAGATGCTATCAACCTGTTAATTCTATATCAAGAGTATCCTAAGCTACTGACTTCCTTTTTTTGCAGAGGATTTAGCTTAGGACTTAATAAAGTCGTGTTGAGTATTTAAAGTGTAGAAGTTGAGGAGTTGAAATGACTCAATTGCCTTCTCAACTTCTCCTCTTTTCAAGCTCTGAACTGCTTAGGAGGAATAACAATATATTATGTCTTAAGCTAATTGGCCAAAAAGTATTAATTATTTTTATTTGATAAGTGACTGATAATCAGTCGTGTTCAACATGAGTGCAAGTCATTGCAACATAAGTGCAGTAGAAAAAAAGTCTTTGCAGATACCTTTGAATCAACGACAAAAGGAACTGTAAACTTTTAAATTATATATCATGAAATTTCTATTGCACTGTGTTTTATTCTTATCCATTACAAGTACATTATCTGCCATTGACTACCGTGTGGAAATTGATTATCACCATCCTACGTTAAAGCATACAGATACTAAAAGCGAGATGTCGATTCTTTATATCAATGCTTTTGGACAAACGGTTCATCAAGAAAGGGTGGATGGTATTTCTCCACTTTCTACCAATAGAAAGGTCTTTAAATACACCAGCAGTGAGCCAATTCAAATGGTAGCTTTTCGGATCGCTGGGAATGATGCTTTCTTTATAGACAAGGTCCACATCTATAAAAATGGTCAAGCTTTGCAACAACACGGTGAAGAAGGAGGTACTGGTTGGTGCTTGTCTACTGATCAAGGAGATGGCAAAGGTATTTGGGGGCAACAATCTACTGATGGTTGTCAGGCGATCCGTGGATTTATGGTGGAGAAAAATTTGCTTAGTCAAAATGTTTTAGCTGCTAAAGCTAATGCTTCAAACTCCTCTCTTCGGCAACCCAGGCAGGACGAGCAAACTTGGGTATATGCCAATAATGAAAGTCGTCGTGAAATTAATGCAGAAGGATTGGGGCGATGCTACGACATCCGAAATCTGGACCCGATCAATTGGTCGAACGAGACGCTCCAGTCTGGACAGCGCGCCTCCGTTATTCGATTGGTCAGGGATGATGGAAGAAGGCCTGCCCGGCACAACAACCAGGACTACGTCGTCCCCAAAGGCGTCGTATTTACTAGCGAAATCATCGGCGACTCTGAGGCCGAAAGTAAGTTCGCTGCGACCGCTTACGAATACGAAAATGAAGTATTACAATCTTACACCGCAGATATCGGTATCCCAAAAGTTGGTAGCTCCAAAACCAGTGCCGCTTTCAAAGATGCCAGCCGCAATACTGGCAGCAATACTTCCCTTTATGCTTTCTCTAAGATGTATAAGCAGTTTTATAAACTAGACCTCTATTTTGATGATCCTGCACACCAGCATTATTTGGATCCTCGGTTTTGGATGGCCGTAAATGACCTGGGCCAAGGATTATCTGCTGCTGATTTTATTAAAAAATTTGGGACACATTATGCTTCTACAACCTATTATGGTGGTAATTTCTTCCAACGCCGAAATGTGCAAACCAGTGCTTACTCTTTTTATGAATCAAATGAAAAGTCTTTTAAAACGGCCGTAGAGGGGACTATCAAGAAAGTCAAATTCGATGTGGGGACCACCCAAGGTTCAAGAAACAGCTCCGGACGGACCGATAAAGTAGAAATGAGTAGCGCTAAAATCTATACCGTTGGTGGTGATTTAGATCAGTTTCGGCCAGATCTTTGGGCACAAACTGTCCTGCAAAATTTAGCCGTCATCAAAGTAAGATTGACACGTCTGTCAGATTTATTAACCGCCGAAAATTTTCCTGGGATTACCAACATTAGAGAAAAGCGCGCATTGTTAGCCGCAGCCATAACGCTTGCTGAAAAAGAAGCGGCATTTATGCGCAGCACCAGTCAAACTAACGATTTTTTTACAAAGAAAGCAGCTAAATTCAAATTAACGGTGACTTATATGAAATGCTTAAAACATGGTAGTAAAGAGCCAGGAGGTAACAGTGAGTACTACGGGAAAATTAGAATGGGCTTATTTAATAGCTCCGGGAAAGCCCTAAAAACAAGCACTTGTTTTGATAAAAGTAGTAAGAATTACATTGACTTAGCTAGAAATCAAAGTCGGAACATCAATAAATCAGTAACCTATACAGTAAATCCAAAAGATTTAAACTCCGGTTTTGCCAGTGTTTATGGGCATTTGAATGAAAAGGATTTTGCGGAGATTAAATTATCTACCTTTAGCTACCACGATGCTGCGGTTAAAATTAATTACCGAAGTGCTTTGTTTCAGCCGGTTACTAAGCGTATCCTATTTACAAGTACGCACGGTGATCAAGTGGAAGTGCACTACCAATTGCAGCGAATTTAGGGAATCCAAAGTGTTATTTTTTTGCTAAAAGCTTACCTTTACCTATCGAAAATCCTGGGCCAGTATACTGGCCCAGGATTTTCTTACGTTTGGCAATCAAACTCCTCACAAAACAAAAATAGAAACATGATCAAATTTTTGTCTCGCCTATTAAGCGTTTTATTATTAGTAGTATTTATCTCTGCTTGTGAAACAGATGAATTCTTTGATGAGGAAGAAGAGCCTCAAGCACAGGGAGAAGCAGTATTTGGTATCAGAGGAGATTTAACCCTTGCAGACTACGAAGCGATCGCCACCAATAATTCGCCGTATAATACAGATGACCATCCAGATTTCTCACCAGTGGTTTGCTTTACTTACAGTATCGATGGTAGTGATGATTATGAGTTTGTCGCTACGGGCGTCTTGGTTAAAGAGGACTGGGTACTTACGGCGGGGCACAATTTTTTCATATCCGAAGACCAAAGTCGGCCAGCTGATCCTAGAGGGTTTTTGGTCAACGTCGGGATTGATCCCAATAATCCAGAGAGCACCTATGAAGTCAGTAATCTGATTTTTCATCCAACTTGGCTGGAAGATGACGATGTTTTTGGAAAGGCGAATGACCTTTGTCTGGTCAAATTATCCAGGCCGATTACTGGAATCACGCCTGCCCAAATTAATGCGACCACGGATGAAGCAATTGGAGCTATACTTTGGTACGCTGGTTTTGGAGATTATTCTACTCAGCCGGGTCAAAATCCAGATTTATATTCAAAAAAGCATGCCATTCAGAATACTTTAGATCGTAAGGTATCGGGGATACAATCCGTTTCAAGTGCGGGTACTTATGAAGG
>CAXIDD010000284.1:0-7028 GCA_964021975.1 uncultured Saprospirales bacterium
ACAGGCTAAGCTTAGTTTCCTTCTGGCAACCAAAATAAAACAACCCGCTTATTTTTGTCTAAGTACTTTTTGGCTACCCGCTGGATATCTGCTCTGGTTACCGCCAAATATTTCTTAATTTCTGTGTTGATGAGATTGGCATCTCCTTGATAAGCCTCAAAAGTGACCAAACTGGTAGCGATTCCTTCATTAGAAGCAAAATTATAAACGAAGCTGTTTTCGGCTTGATTTTTAATTTTTTGAAACTCTTTTTCAGAAATTAATTCATTTTGCACTTTTTCAATTTCTTCATTAAGGGCAGCTTCTACTTTTTCTAATCCAATACCCATCCCCGCAATTCCATAAATCAAATTTACACCGCCAGCTTCTAGCGATAAAGGAAGTGCTGCGGCCTCTAAAGCAACTTTCTTATTATCAACTAAAGCCTTATACATTCTGGAAGAACGGCCTCCGGATAAAATGCTGTTCAACATTTCCATAGCATAATAATCATCAGAGTATTTAGCTGGAGCTGGATAACCCACGAAAAGCGCAGGTAATTGTACCTGGTCATAAACCGTATCCCTAACTTCTGCTTTTAGCTCTTTAATTTCTAGCTTAGGTCGATAAATGGGTTTTTGGGGAGATTTAATGGTTGCAAAATACTTCTCTACCATTTTTTTAGTCTCGGCTACATCGATGTCTCCTACGATTGACATGATGGCGTTATCTGGTCGATAAAAGTCTGCATAAAACTGGACAAAGTCCTCTTCGGTAGCTGCATTTAAATCCTCCATTGTACCAATTGGTGTAATTTCATAAGGAGTACCTGCAAAAATTCTATCTGTCATCTCTTCTAAGTACGTACCATAAGGTTGATTTTCATAACGCATTCTGCGCTCTTCTTTGACGACTTCCCGTTGCGTTTCTACGCCTTTAATATTCACTTTGGCATGTAGCATTCTTTCGGACTCTAGCCAAAGTGCCAATTCTAATTGATTGGAAGGTACATTTTCAAAATACAAAGTGCGATCTTGATCAGTAGTGGCATTATTATTACCTCCTACCCCACTTAGGTATTTATCAAATTCACCGCGTTCAATGTTTTCCGAACCTTCGAACATTAGGTGTTCAAAAAAGTGCGCAAAACCAGAACGACCTGGTTTTTCATTTTTAGAACCAACGTGATAAAACACATTGATTGTCACAATTGGTGCGGTATGATTTTCGTGGAGTAAAACAGTTAAACCATTGTCTAGGGTAAAGCGCTCAAAATCGAGCTTTTTCATTTGTGCGTTTAGTCTGGGAAGGCAAAGGGCCCCAAGCAATCCTAATAAGAGCAAACGTCTAATCATAAATATTATTTTTGGTTATTTTTAACGGCTACAAATATGCACTAATTATGAGCAACCTGAAACCTTTTTTCTATGAAAACGGGGGTTTGCATAGAAGAATAACCTTATTTTTCTGCTTAAAAGAAGAGACGATTCAAAAGGCAGGCCCTATGATCAACTCCTTTAGAATGGGAGCTTGTAAAAGTACTGTTTGGAAAGTAATGGAAGCTAGCAAAAAATAGCCCCCAAAATAGAAAATTTGGAGGCCAAAAGGTTTTAATATTTCATTCTGTCTAGTATACTTATACTACTTTATCTGCACAAGAAGAGCTGGCAAAAGCATCAGGCTTCATTTTAAACTGGAAGCCCATTCCAATGATGTAGCCCATGGCTTCTTTTAAAGCCACATTGGATTGAAAGTGGGGATCGGTATTGATATCAGCATGAACTTCCAATTCTACATCATGCTCATCAAGTAAATCACAAAGTGCATAGGCCACTTCAATCGACTTGCTAACTTCAAGAATCATACGTTCTCTAAGTCCCATTTGGATCTTAGAACTAGAGTTATTGATAAACATAAAGCCGCCTTTTTTCTCCCGCAAAAAGACAATTACGGTAGCAAATTCGGTATCCTTACCTCTAACTTGAGAATCTGTGCCAATACATACTTTGATTTTATTTCCAGCAGCAATTTCTTTAACTAGGGTTGTCCGAACGGCCTCTTTAATGGGTAATTCTATAGCTTGCCCATTGAGTCTGCGCCATTTCATAATATTGTTGTTTGTTTGATTAAAAAAAGCAAACCTTTGCTCTTTATTTGAGAAAAAGGCAAGATTTAAATCCTATTTAATTTCATATTAACAAACATCTAAACCAGGAAGGGCTACCATTTAGTTCCTTGATCGGATTTTATTTAAGAAATTTCATAAAAGAAGTTAATTGATCTTTTTCCAGGGTGCGATTTTATACCCTTGTTTTTTGAGTCCTCGCAGCACGCCATATTGTCCAGCTAAGTGGGCTGCACCCACTGCTGCAAAAACACTCTGCGTCTGGGTCTTCAACACCAGTTCGTCTACCATTATCTGATTCCGATTTTTTAATAGAAGTTGTCTCCACGCACCCAAGCTTTTGTATGATGATTTATACAAAAGCTGAATTTGTTGTGTTTCGTACCAATTTAGTATTTTTTTGATATGAGTACGATGACGACTAATATTTTTCACTGTACCTAAAAAGGCCCTTAACTCTTGCTGAGGCTCCACTTTTTGGAGGACATTAATTTGATTTTCTACTTTTTCAAGTCCAAATGTAGGTTTACTCAATTCCTTAGCATACCTCCACAAAGTCTCATCTAGTGCATGCTGGGCGAACCCTGGAGGCATCATTGCTTCATCAATCATGTTGGAAATAATCATAGGACGTATATGCTGAATCGGTTCAATATCAATATTAACCGCCCGCAGGATTTGCGACCGAAGCTTTTCATACCGAATGGTAGAAAGATTTGATTTTAATTGATTAGCTGGAGTAGCTAAAAAAACACGTGCAAATTCTGGATGCAAATTGACTTCATCAATTGGTAGTTCAGCAGCGAAGGCATCACAGGATTTGATCAAGTCTTTGATTAAATCAATACGGCGGAAAGCTACAGCAGATTTAACGTGCATGGTTCCTAATAAATAAGAATTGCGTGTTTCATCACCCGGCTTCCAAAACCTCCACAATAAGCTCTGCTTCTTCTGATTCATCACATGTAGGCATTAAAAAGACGGATAAAGCTAGCAGCTTTATCCGTCTTTTTAATGAAATAGAAATTATATTAATCGTATTTGTAAGGTAGTAGTTTAGAATCTTTCACAGTAGAAAGGGTCATTAAGGTTTTGAGTCGCTCAATTTCCTCTATTTGAGATAGCGTTTTGAATAAAAGTTGCTCGTAAGTTGGAATGTCTTTACACACAATTTTAATCAAAAAGTCTGCTTCACCAGTAATGATATAACATTCGGTGATTTCTTCAATCTCTCTGATTTTATCCAAAAAGTTATTGAGTGCGTTTTCCTTTTGCCACGCTAAAGAAACCAATACAAATGTTTTCACATTCAACCCAATAGTTTGCGGATTAACTTGTGCATGATAGCTTTGTATGACTTCATTAGTCTCTAGCTTCTTAACCCGTTCTAAAGTCGGAGCAGGCGATAAGCCAATCCGTTTGGATAAATCAAGGTTGGTAATTTTACTATTTTCTTGTAAGATCTTGAGGATTTTCAAATCGATCTTATCTAATCTTTCTGACATGCCTTTGATGCGTTTGTTCTACAATTGGGATGACGGCCGCAATATAGATATTAAACAAATATTTTTCAAAATATTCAATGAAAAACCTATGTAAATTTCAAAATACGTGTAAACTTCAAAATTAAACTTGTTTTTCTCTATTTTTTGACGGGAAAATTTTCAGTCGTTTTAGCTAGGAATGTAAATCTAACAGATTTTCTAATAAAACACGAGTACCTGCAAGACAATATTCCCCTTAAACAGAATTTTATTCCAAAAAAATACAATTTACATTTCAAAACTAAAAAAAGTACTAAGATTAGCTTAACTATTGAAATAATATTTGCAAAACAAAAAAACCATCCTGTACAATATTGGTGTACAGGATGGTTTAAATTTAGAATTGATAGTCAGTAAAACTGCTTATGGGAAAATACCTAAAGTCATGTAGTCACTGCTTATCTTTTTGATAGCCAAAACAAAAGCTGCGGTCCGCAGATCATTAATTTTTGGCTTCTCTTGCATTACTTCTCTAATTTGCTGGTAGGCTGAAATCATCGTTTCTTCCAATCCAGATCTTACTAGGTCAATTTCATCCGCCCCTTTGATAATTTCCCGCTCTCGCTCATTGATCTTTTTGCCAGTCGTAGTTTCAATGAGATTGACAATAGCTTGGTATTGATTTTGATCAAAGCGTTTTTGTAAACGACCAAAACGAATATGAGATAGGTTTTTCAACCATTCAAAGTAAGACACCGTAACACCTCCAGCGTTCAAAAAGAGATCTGGAAGGATTAGTACACCTTTTTTGATTAGGACTTCTTCTGCGTGAGAAGTAATGGGTCCATTTGCCGCCTCAGCAATGATTTTAGCTTTGATGTTATGGACATTTTCCATTGTGATTTGATTTTCCAGCGCAGCAGGAATCAAGATATCACATTCAAACTCCATTACTTTGGTCCGTTCTTTTTTACCCATCGATTCGGCTCCAGGATAAGTTAAGATGGTACCATGCTCTTTGCGGTGTTCTAGAAGTGCATAGATATCGATCCCTTTAGGGTTATAGATGGCTCCTTCTACCTCTGCTACACCAATGAGGATGGCCCCACCTTCATCTTGCATAATTTTCGAGGTAAATGATCCTACATTACCAAGACCTTGGACCACAAAAGTTTTACCTTTTACTCCTTTTTCGAGACCTAATGCTTTCATATCTGTTTCAATACTACAAGCTTCTCGAATGCCATAAAAAACACCTCTACCAGTCGCTTCTTCCCTCCCTCGAATACCGTTTTGATTCACAGGCTTACCAGTCACACAGCCGGCAGCATTGATATTTTCGCCTTTAAAAGTACGGTAAGTGTCATAGATCCAGGCCATTTCTCTGGCACCTGTACCATAATCTGGTGCTGGTACATCCAATCCAGGACCAATCATATTTCGTTGAATCAACTCAGAGGTATACCTACGAGTGATTCTTTCTAATTCCTCCGGTTTGTAATCCCAAGGAGAGATGCGTACCCCACCTTTAGCTCCGCCAAAAGGTACATCTACAATAGCACACTTATAGGTCATCAAAGTAGCTAAAGCCATGACTTCCTTCTGATTTACGTGACTACTATAACGAATACCTCCTTTAGTTGGAGAACGGTGATGACTGTGTTGGACCCGATAAGCCTCGATAACCTGCACATTGTCTCCAATTTTAACCGGAAAATGTACCTGGTACACAGCATTGCATACTTTAATTTGATCTAGTAGGCCCTGTGGCAGGCCTGTATGTACAGCAGCTTTATCAAAATACTGTTGGACACTGTCGTAAAAACTAGAAATTGATTTTGGTTCAGACATTGTCTTCTTTAATTTGGTTTTCTAATTTGGTTAGCTTTTTATCTAGATACATCAAGAACGCTACAATTCCAATAAAGATGGCTACGATGACCGCTACAACTACATAAATTTTACCGGTACTTCGCATAAAATCTTCACCAGCTTGCGCATAAGTGATGGTATTCATACACAATAATAACAAAGCAATAAGGAATGTTTGACGTTTCATTTTTTTTATTTTAAAAACGGCTATTAGCTCCTATTCTCAAATCTTAGGTCTGTTTAAGATTAAATATTTATTTGGCAGGCTAAAAGTCGTAACTTTTTATGATAATCAATACTTAAAAAGCAATAACTGTGACTTTATTTTTCAAATAATTAGTCTATTTCAAAAAGTCTTTGTTTGAGACGTTCAGCACGATAAGAAAGTGTTGCCATCCAATACCCTATTAAAGTCCAACCAATAATAGCTGGATAAAAAACCATACGCATGGTATTGTCTAAATCTTCTCCACCTAAGGCGGGGTTACCTCCGGCTCCTGGATGTAAGCTATCTGTCAAACGTGGAATAACATAAATTAGAGGGATCAATGCCGCAAATGCAAAGATGTTGTAGACCGCTGCGATTCGAGCTTTCTTTTCAGGGTCTTCAAAACTAGATCGTAAAATGAAGTAGGCAAAGTAAATCAACAAAGCGATTGCTGTCATATTTTGTTTGACATCCCAGCTCCAGAAAGCCCCCCAGGTATATTTAGCCCAAATAGCCCCCGTAATCAAACCCAATACACCTATGAGCGTTCCCACTTGAGTGGTGGCAGCAGCTCTTCGGTCATAATCAATATCACCTTTGCGTAGATAACGAATACTAAAGGTCACTGAACCGATGTACAAAAACAACATAGCAAACCACAATGCAACGTGAAAATAAGTATTCCGAATACCCTCTTCTAAAATACTACGAAACGGAAAGGTAATCCCTGCTTTATCATGTAGGTTTTCGATTGGTTTGTTTACCCAGACTTGCTGTCCCATAGAAGGATCAAGAGAATCTTGGGTTACTACAACGGCCCCACTACGCAGAGAATATCCATCAATCTCATTATCCACAATGATGGTAAAATCCTGGACTCTCCGGTTGGATGGTAAATATTCGGGGATAGAAAAAGAAGCTACGAGTTCTTGATCATTAAGCACTTCTATTTCATCCGCTTGCAATGCTTTTTCATCATCAAGCTTTAGCCATGCCCTTAAACTATCTTCTGCTTTGGCATAATTTGAATTGTAACCCTCTACTTTTAATGCTGCTTTTTGTCCCGTAGCGATACTGGTGGGAGTAACAGAAAGAATTCCTGGTTTGAGTGGTACCAGAAGTCCTACCGTAAAAGCGTAAATTAATAAAAGAATACCTAATATTTTCCACCAACTTTGATACATCATATTTCCTATTTAAAATAGCCTACAAAGGGCACTTAATGAGTTTTTGTAAGGACGTATTTAATCTCGCCACAAAAATGGATAAAGAATTAACGCAACACTTAATAAAATCATATTTATTGCCACCAGAATTAAAATATCATTTGTCAAGGAAGGAAGTTCTTCCGTCTGTAATG